>JARRCQ010000008.1 GCA_029982105.1 Candidatus Atribacteria bacterium
GAACTTGAGGAACAGTAAGGGAAAATTCTACTCCAAATTTCCTCTTCATCTTTTCCACCAAAACATCCAAGTGGATATCCCCCATACAATAAACGATATCTTCTTTGGTATCCGGGTCTCTATAAAGCCGGAAGGTGGGATCTTCTTCCATAAGTCGAGATAAAGCCTGACTGATTTTTTCTTCGTCTCCTTTTCCTAGAGGTCTAATAGCTGCCATATAATTAGGTTCAGGATAGGAAATAGAAGGAAAAACAATGGGGTGCTCTCGATCAGCTAATGTATCTCCGATGTAGATTTCAGTAATCTTTGCTATCGCCCCAATGTCACCTGCTCCTATTTCTTTAGCTGGTTCCTGATTCTTACCTCGCAAAAATAGAAGCTGCCCTGCTTTTTCTTCCACTCCTCGAGAAGCATTATAAATGCGGGAATCAGAAGAAATTTTTCCAGAAAAAACTCGGAAAAGGGCTAACTTTCCCACATAAGGGTCGCTTATGATTTTAAACACCAGCGCAGAAAAAGGCTCATTTTCATCGCATCTTCTCTCTTCCTCTTCTTTAGTTAAAGGATTAGTTCCCCGCACCGGAGGACAATCCAATGGGGAGGGAACAAAATCTACCAAAAAGTCAGCTAAAATATCTACTCCTTTATTTTCTCCCCCTGATCCACAGAGAATGGGAAATATTTTGCGTTCCCGGATAGCAATCCGCAAAGCTTCTTCTAGTTGGGAAGGAGCGATTTCTTGTCCCTCGAGATATAAGTCTAAAAGCTCATCATTAGTTTCAGCTATATTCTCTATCAAATTTTCTCGAGCGTTTTGTGCTATTTCCTTCATTTCCTCTGGTATTTCTCCCTCTTCTCCCTTTCCTTCCTTTCCAAAGTAAAGAGCTCGGAAGCGGAGCAAATCTATTACTCCTCTAAAGTTACTTTCCTTTCCTATGGGTATAAAAAGAGGAGTAGCTTTGGGATTTATTTTCTTTTGTAGCTCTTCTACTGCCTCATCAAATTTAGCTCCTTCTCTATCCATCCGGTTAACAAAGAAAATTACTGGCAAGTTTTCTTGAGAAAGATACCCCCAAACTTTTTCTGTCCCCACCTCTACTCCTGAGGCAGCACACAGTACTATTATCCCACTATCTACAGCCCTTACAGCTCCTAAGACATTACCCACAAAGTCAGCATACCCTGGAGTATCAATTAAATTGACTTTATATCCTTTCCACTCCCAGGGTAGAATAGAAAGGTCAATAGATATACCTCTTTTTACCTCTTCTGGCTGCCAATCAGAGACAGTATTACCTTCTTCTACCTTACCTCGGCGGGATAGCAACCCAGCATTAAAAAGCATCACTTCGCTCAAAGTAGTCTTACCTGACCCGGCATGAGAAAAGAGACCTACATTCCTTAGATGTTTGCTGGCAAATTTATTCAAGAAACCATCCTCCTTTCTTTAAATCCTTCTTATTTTTTATTTCCGTATTACAATCTTTCACTCCATAGAAAAAACCAGAAACTCAAAGCTAACAACCAGGCCCAAATCCTAACATCCCTATCTTTTTTCCACCTCCGTTTAAAGTCTCGCCATCTGCTTTGAAGTTTTTCTATCCTGTTCATCATTTACACTCTTTTGTACAAAATCTTTAGCATTTTTTTCAACGCTCCTATTTCAATATCCCAAGCCATTTTACCATGTACAGCTAAAGATATTTTACCAGTTTCCTCTGAAACTACTAAAGCTAAGGCATCTGTTTGCTCGGTTATCCCAATTCCTGCCCGATGACGAGTTCCTACCAATTTTTTAACCTCAGTACTTTCGGCTAAAGGAAGAATACATCCTGCAGCCACAATCCTATTTTCCCTCAAGATAACAGCACCATCATGAAGAGGAGAATCGGGTAAAAATACAGAAAATAAAAGTTCAGGAGAAAAGATAGCATTAATAACTACACCAGTTTGAATAAAATCTCGCAAATTATTATTGCGCTCCAAAATTATTAAAGCTCCTATCCTTTTACGAGATAGGGTTTGACAGGCCAAGGTAATACTATCAATAAACTCTCCCCTGCTTTCTTCGTTTTGGAAAAAGTAATCCCTAACTGTTTCCCCTCGGTGGTAAATGCGATTAAAAAAAATCCGTCGAAGTTCAGGTTGAAAAACTATTAAGCCTCCTCCTAAATAAGCAAAAATCAGTAAGTTCCAAAAAAGCTTAAGCTCTCGAAATCCCAAAAAATTGGAAGTTCCCGCCAGCAGAAAAAAAAGGGGTAACCATTTGAAAAACAAAGAAAGAGGTGTTTCTCGTAGTAAACTACCTAAATGATAAAAAAGGTAATATAGTATTAGAACTTCTGGTATCACGCGCCACAGCCAAGCGGGAACCAACCAATCTTCCTCCTAACTCAAAATTAAAGCCAAAAGAGCTTTCTGAGCATGAAGACGATTTTCTGCTTCATCTACCACTACCGAATGTGGACCATCCATAACCTCATCGGTAATTTCTTCTCCTCGTTTAGCAGGCATACAATGCATAACTATAAACTCAGGAGAAGCCTCAGACAAAAGATGACTATTAACTTGATAAAGCTGCAAAAAGGCCTTTCTTTCTTCCTTTTCTGCCTCCTTACCCATACTAGTCCACACATCGGTATAAACTACCTCTGCTCCTTTTATTGCTTTCTGAGGGTTAGCTTCATAAATTATCTGAGCACCACTTTTTTTCCCTCTTACCTGAGCTTCTTCCCAAATGGAAGGAGAAGGCCGGTAACGTTCAGGAGTGCTCACTGTAAGCTCTAATCCCAAAATAGAAGCAGCATTTATCCAGGAATGGCAAACATTATTACCATCTCCTAAAAAACAGATTTTTATCCCCTGGAGTTTCCCCTTTTTCTCCTGAAGAGTTAAAAGATCCCCCAACACTTGGCAAGGATGATAGAGGTCAGAGAGACCATTAATCACTGGAACAGAAGCGAAACGAGCAATTTCGAGAAGGTTTTCATGAGCAAAAGTGCGAATTATCAAGCCATCTACCATTCGGTCTAAAACTTGGGCTACATCTTTAACCGCTTCTCGCTGTCCCAATCCTACTTCTTGAGGCCCTAAGTAAAAAACCTCTCCTCCTAATTCTCGAACTGCTACCTCAAAAGAAACTCGAGTACGCAGAGAGGGTTTTTCAAAAAGAAGAGCTATAATTTTATCCCTAAGAGGCTTTTCATCTCTTACCTTCATCATTTCCATTCTCTTTAACTCACGAGCAGTGTCCAAAAGATAATGAAGTTCTTCTTGAGAATAATCGGTCAGCTCTAAAAAATCTCTACCTCGAAATTTTTTCTTATTCATTTTTTCCTCCTACCAGCGGTACACTTTTTTAACATAAGGAGAAAGGAATGCACGCAATACCGCTCCATAACCAGCTTGGAATTGCACCACTTCTCCTAATTTATAAGCTCTATTGCTATCCTCTATATCCATAACCAGATAATTACTGGTAGCTCCTATTATTTTAGCGTTTTCGTCAGAACAGTATAGCTGATGCTCATCGCTATCTTGTTTCCCCAGAGCTAAAATCATTCTTTTTCTTTTTCCTGTTGCCGGCGGAAAATTGGGTTCTCCAAAAGCATCAAAACCTTTTTCCCTCCTCATATCAGGTTCTTTACTTTTTATCTCCACTATTTCCGCTTTTAAAGTAAAGGCTCCCCTCTCCAGCCAATTTATTTGCCTTCCTCGACTAATATCATTTCCAAAAAGCAGAGCTTCTCCCAGACGAATTTCATCCACTCCTTTTATATTTTCGTCCTTTTCCCAGAGAGATAGAAAAGTTGTTCCTCCTACTGAGAGAGAAATCTTATTCCCCCATTTATTCTCCCAGTTATTCTTAAAAACAATAAGCCTTTCTAATATCCCTTCATCCGGCAAAATTCCGCTTAAACAGGCTAAGGTTGAGCAAATCCCTTCTATTTTAATAGAGGAGAATTTATTAAGTTTATCTCCCATTTCTTCTATCTCTTCAGGAAGAAAACCCTCTCGAGCGTCACCACTTTCTAAGGCTAAAAAAAGAGGTAAGACCTTATTCTCTTTTTTTGCTTCTTCATTAAGTGCTTCTACTATTTCCCAGTGAGAGACAAAAGGTATTATATCCTCTGCTGCAATTTCTTTTATTTCTTCCTTCATAGGGAGACGAATAAGTATAAGCCGCACGCCCGGGGGTAAAAGTTTCTTAATTTTAAGTAAATTATCTAAATTAGAATCGGCAAAGCTCTTTATCCCCGATTGATAAAAAAGAGAAACAAGGGGGGCATCAGCTAAAAAACCTTTAGTAACTACTACTGGATGCAAATGCCAGCTATTACACTTTTGGAGAACGACTTCGGTATTCCTCTCTATCATCCTCAGGTCAATCTCCAAAAGAGGATAAGTACTCAAAGCCACTCTTTAATCCTTTCTTTTTCCCACGTATCTGAGCACCAACTAACCAGTGAGAAACAAGAGGAAGCCTCCAGAAGGAGGATTAAAAGTTTAACGTTTTGAGAATTGGAAGCGAGCGCGAGCTCCTCTTTGCCCGTATTTTTTACGCTCTTTCATTCGAGGATCACGAGTGAGCAATCCCGCTTTTTTCAAGGTTGGTCGCAAATTCTCATCCACCAACACCAAAGAACGAGCAATTCCATGAGCTAAAGCTCCTGCTTGACCACTCAATCCTCCTCCCCTAACCTCCGCCTCCACATCAAAGCGAGCTTCGCTTCCAGTCAAAGATAGAGGTCTCTGCAACAATATCTGCCATGCCGGCAAGGGGAAATAATCTTTAAAGTCGCGACCATTCACTACTATTTTTCCACTCCCTAAAGTGAGCCACACTTTAGCTATTGAAGTTTTTCTTCTACCAGTAGCATAATATTTAGGGTTTACTGCCACTTCATTCACTCCTTATCTTCCAATGGAATAGGATTTTGTGCTTGATGAGGATGAGAAGGACCAGGATACACTTTAAGTTTGCGAATCATTTTCCTTCCCAGACGATGGTGAGGAATCATCCCCCACACTGCTCGACGAATAACTTCTTCTGGTCGACGAGCCAAAAGAGACCCCAGAGTCTCTGACCTAAATCCTGCTGGATAACCTGTATGCCAGCGATACAACTTCTGCTCTCTTTTCTTGCCAGTTACCTTCACTTTTTCAGCATTAACCACTATTACAAAATCTCCCACATCCATAAAGGGAGTATAGATGCTTTTATGCTTACCTATTAGAATCTGAGCAATCTGAGAAGCTAACCTCCCCAGAGTTTTACCTTCAGCATCTACCACATACCATTTTTTTTCTATTTCTTCTTCCTTGGGAACATAAGTTTTAGTCGACATCCCAAATTCCTCCGTCTTTTAAAAAATCAAAGAACCATTGGCATTTTAAATTAAATCTTAAGGAATTGTCAATACGTCGAGTTGCCTCAACTAAAATTAAAGTGAAATGATATCGTTGCCTCAATTAAAAATCAAAGTTAAATTATTATTCCCTTAAGAGAATATTCTTAAGGGAGGAGTTAGAGGTGAAGCTTTCTATGCAGGCACGAAGAGAAATTGTTTATGAGACAAGTAAAGGATATAAGAAACTATCCAAGAAAGAAAAGGCAGAGAGACTTGATAACTTGGTAGCTATTACTGGATATAATCGTGATTATGCTTCCCGGTTACTCTCCCAATCTGGTAGATGTATTTATGTAAAAGATGTTTCTGGCAGATCATATAGATTGATTGGTGATGCCAGAAAAAATAAGAAGCGTTCCCGAAAGAAAAAATATGATACCGAAGTATTTAAAGTCTTAAAGCAAATCTGGGCTATCATGGACTACCCTTGTGGTAAACGATTAGCTCCCTGTATGAGCTGGCTCATACCAAAGCTGGAAATATGTGGAGAGATAAAAATAAAGGGAGAGGTGAGAGAGAAACTATTAACTATTTCTGCTTCCACTATTGACCGCTTACTTAAAGAGGAAAAGAAAAAAATAGCTCTTAGAAGCAGAAAGAGTACTAAACCTGGTACTTTACTTAAAAACCAGATTGAAGTACGTACTTTCTCTGATTGGAATAACACTAAAGTAGGATTTATGGAGATGGATTTAGTATCTCATGAAGGTGGTAACCCCAGAGGAGACTTTGCTTTTAGCTTAACTCTTACCGATATACACTGTGGCTGGACAGAAAATAGAGCAGTAAAAAATAGAGCTCAAAAGTGGACTCGTGAGGCTCTAGACACCATAAAGGCAAGACTGCCCTTCCCTATTAAAGGTCTGGATTCAGATAATGATAGTACCTTTATCAACTATCATATGTTGCGTTACTGTGAGGAGAACCATATTACCTTTACCAGATCAAGAGCGGGTAACAAAAATGATGGCTGTTATGTAGAACAAAAAAATTGGTCTATAGTGAGAAGAACGGTAGGTTATGCCCGCTATGATACCGAAGAGGAAGTGGATATCTTAAACCAGATCTATGATGTCTTGAGACTCTATGTGAATATGTTTCAACCTGTGGCTAAGTTAATATCTAAAGAAAGACAAGGAGCTAAAGTTAAGAAAATATATGATACTCCTAAGACCCCCTGTCAGAGGTTGTTGGAGTCTCCAGATATACCTGAGGAGGTGAAAGCACAACTACAAAAGACCTTTGATGAACTTAACCCAGCTGCTTTAAAACGAGAGATAGATAGGTTGCTGAGAAAGCTAACCAAAGCTTATTTCCAGAAGAAAGAGAGCCTAGAACAAATTGACAGAGAACTTATTTTCACTTAGAATTTTATATGAAGCATCGTATCTATTTCACCTACATTTTTAAATGAGGCATTAGGTACGTTCGAGTTACCTCATTTAAAATCAAAGTAAATATGTAAAAAAAATTTTATGAGCAATAGCAACCTACTGTATTACTATCCTCTTTAAGGCAAACTTTGTTCCCCTTTTTCTTCATCACAAATCATTGTTACTTCCTTGTCACTCAAGCTTTTAAGAAGACCAATAGCAGCAACAGTAATTGAGGCCGTTATCAAAAGAACAATAAAGGCTGAATCAAAGTTTTTTCTTGCACCGATTACTAACCCCAAAAGAGGAGGACCAATTAATCCTCCAATGGACTGTACCGCCATAGCTATACCAGTAGCCCATCCTGAGCTCTCAGAAGGAACTGCTTCAGAAGCAATTGTAAGCCACAGAGGAACCCAACCTACTACTGAGAAACCTAATAAAATACAAGATAGATAAAGAAGATAAGCACTTCCGGATAAGATCAACAACAAAATGCCTCCCCAAGAAATTAAAGCAGCAATCAGTAAAGTTAGGTTCCGATTTTTGATCAGAAAATCACTACTTAATCCTAAAACTATCCTTCCCCCGATGCCTGAAAGCTGGAATATAGAAAGCAAAGAAGTAGCACGCAAAAAAGAAAAAGACTGCCCTTCCACTAAATAAATTACCAGATAAGTAATCAGACAATATTGAATTGCTGTAAAAAACATACCCACTATTCCGATTAAATAAACTTTCTGTTTGTCAAATGAGGAAAGAGAGTTTTTCTTAGATTTATCTTCATTTACAAAAACTGTTATTGATTGAACTTCTGCCCTCTTCTGATAAATTTTCATTATCAAACAGCCCCAAACAATAAAAACTGTTCCAATAAAACGAAATGCTCCTACCCAAGAAAATCTTAAAGCAATTAAAGGAAGGAAAACTGCCGCAATAGCACTTCCTAAGGGAAAACCGGTTTTATAAAGAGCGCTAACCGTAGCTCTACCTTCTTCGGGAAACCAACATACTACCGCCTTAGCTGAAGCAGTAGTAATTAAACTATCTCCAAACCCACTTAAAAATAGAAATAGAAAAAGTTGCCAATAACTAACACTAAGACTGCTGAGAAAGAGAAATAATCCCAAAACAAGGTGACCGAGAAAAAAAACTTTATCAAAACTTAATCTGTCGACTATTTTACCAGCTAAGAGAGAACTTATCCCAAAACCAGCAAATATTGAAGTGGTAAGAAAACCAATTTCGGCAGGGGTAATACTAAACTCTTTCTGTAACAAAGGAGATAACGCAGGCACAATAGTCATAAAAAGGGCTAAAAGGAGTTGAGGAATAGCGAGAAACAAGAGCTTAGCTATACTTTGTTTCACCATGGCAATTTCTAAAGCCCACTATAACGATATTTCTTACTAATACTCAAGTAGAATTGAAATTTATCGACAGTAATATCTTCCGGAATTCCTCCATTATCCATCCAAATGTAAGCACTATTTCCTCTCATAGAATTGATGGTACTAATAAAATATCTCTCCATTTCTTCCTTAGACCAGCTAAAGAAAAACTTATGCATTCCTCCTACAAGAACTATTTTTTTTCCATATTCTCTTTTCAAAAGTTCCAAATCCATTCCCTCATAAGGATCCAGGGGGTTGATCATATCTATTCCAGCTTCTACAATTTTGGGAAAAATCTTCATTATGTTTCCGTGACTATGCATATGAAGAAAAGCATTGTAAGAGTGGCACAAATCAGCTAACTTCTTGTGCCAAGGCCAGAATATTTCCTCATAAAGCTTGGGATTAAAGAGCAAACTTTGGCCACTTCCTAAATCTTCACAAAAAGTAATACAATCAACTCCACATTTTAGAAGATTTTCAGCTACTTCAAGATTAAAATTGCCAATCAAGTTAGCTAAAGATATTACTCCTTTTTTATTTAATACCATATCTTCAAAAAGCTTGTCATAAGGATAAAAGAAGTAATGTATAGCAGAAAAGAATCCATTTAAATTAGCATAAGTAAAAAAACCTCTACTTTTGTAAAACTCCACATCCTCTTGAATGCCTTCATATCGTTCTGAATCTCCTGGATCAGGCAAACTTAAACAATCCAGGTGATCAAGGTCCATAAGGGGATAATCAAAATAATAATAAAAGTAAGGATTACTATTTATTCTCTTTTTTACACCAGTTTCGTACTCAGTTATTATATAATCTTTTCCCTTCTCTAGGATTCTTTCCCTAAATTCTCCCGGCCCTCCATGACCAAAAGAAAAGTTACCTCCTTTACCTACTCCAATAGCGAAATTGTCCAAAGTCTTAGCATATCTAATGTTTTTCTCTCTATTTTCCCAAGAAGTGGGACCAAACTTATACTTTTCCTCTGGCTCAATGTCATCAGACACGTTTTCATTACCAAGAAGTTTTCTAGCAGTTTCAACATTAAAAAAACCCATAGTCCAAGAAGGAATAAACTCTATTTTCCGATTAATAGTAAGTAATAAAAGTTCACGACTAGTCAAAGTTAAAAAGTCTCCCTCTCTTATTTCTATCTAACCCCAACAACATTTTTTAGTCAACTCCATAAGGTCAGCAAAAGACTGTTTATCCGTATCTTCAGATACCAAGTCTATTCTAAGAAGCACCCTCCTATATTCACTTTGCAAGCCTTTCATTTTCTTTAAAGTTTTTTCCACAGAAGAAAAAGACCAGTCATCTCCGATTAATCCTTGTAAGCTCACATAAAAGCTCATTTTCTCATACTCTCTTAAGAGTTTTTCGACATCCATCCCTTCCCTTAAATCAACTGGGTTTAAGATATCTATTCCCGCTGCAGCTATAAGAGGCAAAATATCGTTTATATTGCCATGAGAATGCAAGTGACAGAAAGCTTTATATTTATGACAAAGACAAGCAAGCTTTTGGTGCCAGGGAAATATTAATTCTTCATAAAGGCGAGGAGAAATAAATAAACCTTTACCAGTGCCTAAATCGTCGCATAAAAGAATCTGATTTACCCCTAATTTAAGGTATTGTTCTGCCACCATCAAATTAAACTCAGCCCATACTCTGATTACTTCCGTAATAAAATCTTTATCAATAATCATTTTAGAAAGAAATTCTTCAAAAGGCATTAAATGATACCAAATCCCAGAAAAAAACCCGCTGATTTCAGCACTGACAAAGTAATTCAAGCTTTTAAAAAAGCAAATACGATCCTCTACCCCATTAAATCTATCTGCGTCTATAGCATTAGAAAAGGAGAAATCGCCTAAATTATCCCTCTCTATAAATGGGAAAGATACAAATTCTCTCCAAAAAGGCCTTTTATAGACCCTCCATCTTGCTCCTGTCTCAAACTCAAAAAAAATCGAATCAAAAGTTTCGTCTAATACTCTTGTTCTAAAAGTCCCACCACCTACGCAAGAATGTTCAAGCTGGGTGTTCTGTTGCAAATCAGCTTTTTGCAACCATTTTGATTCATGAATTTTAGTATTTTTAACATCGATGGCAAAACTTCCTGTCTTTTGAAGATAATAGAGAGCATACTCATCGGCGTTCATGAAGTCAGAGGGAAGAAGAGCTTCTTGAGCATTAATATTAAAAAATATAACTTGATAAGGAAGAATGCTCCGTTCCTTTCCCCTAATAATTTCATCAATCTTGAACATCTTTAAACGCTTTCTCAATAGCCTGTTCTATTATCCCTGCCGCGTTCTCATCAAAAGGACTAGCAACTGCCTCATATCCACCTTCTAAGAAAGCCTCCCGGGTGGGAAGATAGCCAAAATAATCATTAGCCATAGTTATAACTATAGTATTCTCAAAAGGAGACATTTTTTTAATGTCTATTCCAATTTCCACAAATACCTCTCCCGGCAGAAACACTAAAGCAACATCTCCTAAAATTGCGACATGCAATTCGGTTTTTACTTCTTTCTGGGCCTTTCTTCGCTTAATTTCTCTTGCTAAGTCTCTTTCAACTTCGGCATAAACTATTTCCTTTTTGATTTGTTCTTCCTTTTCGAGAAAAGACGGAATATCATGTTCCATCTCCTCAAGTCGACCTAACCAGGAAGAGAGCTTTTTTTCAGCTTTTTCTAAGGAAGATAATTTCCGTAAAGGCAGATTAACCATTAAGTGTTTTACTATCAGTTTATCCTCTATTTCTCTCGATGACTCCACTCCTTTTACTACTTCTCCTGCCAACTTATACCCTAAAGATTGAGCCCGCTCAAAAGTTCTTCCCGGAATCTCTTCCCCAATTGCACTCAAATCAGCAGAGTGACCAGTATTAACATCACCACAGGCACCCAAAGTGAAAGCTGCACACAATTCATTGCCAAATACACTCTTTAAAGCTGCGGAAGTAAACCCGGGGTAATCAGCGGTAATGAGAAGATTGTCAGGACCTAAAACCACCGGATGGCAAGCATAATTAAAGATGACTCCCTTCTTCACCTTGTTTTTATCCTCAATGACTAAAACACTTACATCATTATCTACTAAACCAGAAGCAGGATTTCTCCTATTGACCCCTATACCCGATATGCTCCCCAAAGAATATTTCAAACAAGCTTCAGATAAATTATTCCAAGCTACCAGGGCACTCCCAACTATCTGGTTAGAAAACACCGTTAACCATTCTCTCTCTAAGTTTTCCCGGATAAAAGTAGGTAAATCCGGTCCCGAGTGAGTATGAGTAGCAATAATTAACACATTTTGGGGGTTAATAGGGATAGTACGAGCAATTTTTGCTCTCGTTTCTTCTACAAAAGAGAGAGGTAATCCTAAAACTTCACATACAATCAATAGAAAAATTTCTTTCCCATCTACAAAACGAAAAGAACGCACGTGAAGGTCGTCGTGCACTCCACATGACGGTTCTTTTCGTGCACTATATCCTCCCAGCGTAATACCAACTGGGGGAGTTATTACTATTTCTGAAAATCCAACACGCATAGTCATAATCTTCTATTCACTTCAAGTGTCTAATACGCGCTGCATATTTTTCCTCAAAGTCCCTATTTGCTTCATCTCCACCAGGTAAATTACCACTCATCCAAACAGGAGGAGTCCCTCCCTTCGATAGTACTTTTTCTACCGTCTTAATAACCATCAAATTAAGAGTAAAACTATTACACAAAGTGGAAACAGGAGCCACTTTTTGTCTCAGATTATCAAACTCCACTACTGCATCACCTAAGGGCATGTGGTTATCAACAAATATATCTACTATTTCGTGAAGATTCTTACCGCTAGGGTGTCGAGCTGGATGGTTCTTAGGAACAAAGCTAGCAAAGGTGGTAGAACCAACTCCAACGGTTTTTAACCCTCTTTTTTCAGATTCAAGAGCTACTTCTATAGTCATGGTGTTTATCCCATAAGCATTGACAATAATTAAAATCTCTCCTTCTTTTAAATCATAACTATCTAAAACAGATTTTCCGTATCCGAGGGTTCTCTCCATAATATTAGAGTGTTTAGCTCCATGAGCTAAGTCTATACCGGGGTCAAGCAAAGCATTAATAGGAACCAACCCCCCTGCTCTCCAAAAAAGCTCCATGGCACCTATATTGGAGTGACCACCCGTTCCAATGACGTGAATTAGCTTATCACTCATAATCGCTTCACTCATTAATTCTGCTGCCTGGGTGATCGATTTACAAGATTCCTTTTCAATTTTTTCAAGTATTTCTGTAACTTTCTTCAAATAAAACTCCATTTTAGTTTCCATTTGCGCTATTACCTCCTTTTTTACCCTCAGAGCATAGTCCTTTGATTAGAACCAACTAGCCACGTAGATGTATCTAAATTCGCGGGTATCATCCGGGTTTCTCACACTGTGTTCAGTGTGAGGGGGAATATGGATGATCATTTGTTCTGAAAGTTCTTGTTCCTCTTCACCTAACCGTAAAATACCCCTACCTTCTAAAACAATATAAGCTTGGTCCTCGTTTTCGTGAGTATGAGGTGGAATTGTTTGACCTGGTTTTACTCGTACCAATGCCACATCCAGATTAGTAGCATCTTCTTTAGGAAGTAACCGATGATAAATAGCGTAACCTTGATCGTCCTCGGGAAAATCCTTCCATTTCTTAGCGTACATAATAATCACTCCTTTTTTATTATATTGTCATTTATTCTCAATTTAACCCTTAAGACCGGTTAGGGTTATCCCCTCAATTATATTACGCCTCAGAATAAGAAAAATAACCAAAATAGGTAAAACGGCAATCATAGATCCAGCACTTATAAGACCATAATCCACCGTAAATCTCTTTTGAAACATAGTAAGACCAAGCTCCATAGTATAAAGATTGCGATCATTAATTACTATTAAAGGCCAGATGAAAAAGGCCCATGCTTGCATGTAAGCAAAAATAGCTAATGCCCCTAAGGCTGAACGAGAAAGAGGTAAAATAACGGTTGTGTATATCCTCCACTCAGAACAGCCATCTATGCGAGCTGCATCAAGAAGCTCATTAGGAATGCTCAAAATATTCTGTCGCATAAAGAAAACGCCAAAAGCCATAACTAAAATTGGTGCCACTACTCCCTGGTAAGTATTTATCCAACCAAATCTATTTATTAGAAGGTAGAGAGAAATCATATAGCACTCAAGAGGAATCATGGCTGTAGTCAGAAGAACCAAAAATAACACATTGCGCCCAGGAAATTTATATTTAGCAAAAATGAATCCCGAAAGAGATGAAGTAAACAGAATACTTAAAGCTGAAATAGTCGAGATCAGAAGAGTATTCAAAAAGTATCTACCAAAAGGGGCTTCTTGCAAAACAGCTCGATAATTATCTAAGGTGGGAGATTTAGGAATAAAAGAAGGAGGCCAGGATAAAACCTCAGTAGCAGGTTTAATAGAAGTAACAAACATCCAAACAAAAGGTAAAATCATCGAAATACCACCTAAAATGAGAATAATATGCATAATTACGACTTTTAAATTTTCCCGTCGAACGCTTTGCACTTTAATCTTCCCTCCCCATTGCCTTAAATTCAAAAATAGTCAAAGTAAGAACAATAAGCAAAAGAATAACTGCTTCAGCAGAAGCGTAACCCATTTTAAAGTAACGGAATCCATTTTCATAAATGTCATACACAAGCACTCTAACTAAACGACCAGGGGCTCCTTGGACGTCAGAAGTCATAACGTACACTTGAGTAAAAACGTTATAAGATTGAATAGTAGCAATTACTAAAACATAAAGAACTATAGGACGAAGTAATGGCAAGGTAATATAGCGGAATACTTGCCAACCTACAGCTCCATCAATTAAAGCAGCTTCATAGTACTCTTTAGAAATATTTTTCAATCCTACCAAAAAAATCATCAGGTAGTAACCAATTATTTTCCAAACGCTCATTATAACTATGGCATATAAGGCTAAATCTGGATAAACAAGCCAAGCTTTGGGGGATATACCAAAAAAAGACAAAAAGTAATTCAAAAGACCATATTGGGGGTCATAAATCCACTTCCACATTACCGCCACCGGCACCATAGGGGTTACCACCGGTAGAAAATAAACTAACTCATAAATAGGAGAAAAGCGTTCCATTCTCTTATTATTCAACATAATTGCTAATGCCAAAGAAATAACAACACTAAAGAAAACTACAAAAACAGCAAAAAGGGTAGTATTGACCAAAGCGGTTATAAAAAGCTTGTCTTGAAAAAGCTTAAAATAATTCTGAAGCCCGATAAATCTATTTCCAACACCTAGTACACTCCACGAGTAAAAGCTAAGTCGAAAAGTGTCAACGATAGGAATTATTCTAAAAATAACATAGAGAAGAACGGTAGGTAAAAGACCGATATAACAAAACAAGTAAAAATTGTTTAGCCTACTTCTTTTTTTATTCATAGTAGATTTCTCTCCGCTCCAAAATATGCTTTTTACCCCTCCCCGAATTCGGGGAGGGGTAAGGATTTCTACTCTTCATGATAAAGGTCGTTTTCTTTTAAGATGTTGTTGGTTTCTTCTGCTGCTTCATGAATAACTTTTGCAATTCCCTCTGGGTTATCCACCAAGCTCTGATCTAAGAAGGCGTCCACCAACCGTTCTGCAAGTCTGGTCATAATTTCATCAAAACAAGCTATAGGTTCATACCCATAAAGCTCAAAATCTTCGGGTATTTCCAAAAAAGCTCTGTATTGAGGAATTTTTTCATATACTGGGGAGTAATCTATATCGTCTCGAGCCGGAAGCCATCCTACGGTTTCAAAAAGATATACCTGATACTCGGGCTGCAGCATAAATTTAATGAAATCCCAGGCTACTTCTGGGTCCTTACAGGGACGGGTAACGTGAAGATTTACCAAGTTTTCAATAGTTCCAGCTCTCTTATATCTCGGTAGAGGAGCAGTATCATATTCAACATCTGGAGCATATTGTTGCATATATCCTACCACCCAAGACTCGCGATGGAACATAGCAGTTAATTCTAAAGCAAAAGCTTCCGTATCATGCTTTATCTTGTGGTCATCAACATGATGTTTGTAAACGAGATCAATATATAGTTTTAGCGCTTCTTGGCCAGCTTCATTATCATAGCCAGCTCGGTATTTCCCATCAGGGTATTTATCAAGAATACTGCCCCCTGCTGGATATAGCCAGAACCACCACTTTTCTGCTACTCCACTTCCTGCTCCGGAGAGACGAAGGCTAATACCACTTCTTGTGAGATTACCTTGCTCATCATATCGAGCTAATTTTTGGGAATAATCAATAACTTCGTCCCAGTTGGTAGGAGCCCCTGGTAGTCCTTCTTCGGCAAACATTGCCTTATTCCAAAACATAACCTGTCGCCCTCGGAAAAGCGGGATTCCATAAGTGTTGTCGCCATAAGTCAAATTGTTAATAGCAAACTGGGAGTAAGAACCACTTTTCAACATAGCATCAATTTCTGGAGGGTTAGGGGGAACAAAGCCTGCTTCCACAAATTTGCGCATTGCATAATCAGAGATCTCCACTATATCTGCTACTGTGTCAGTAGGAATAGTAACTGAAAGTTTTTGTTCATGATCTCGTAAGTTATATGCTAAAATTTCCACCTCTACCTCAGGATGAAGCTTTTGATAGTCCTGGGCTACCTTTTCATAGAAAGGTACCATCTCAGGATAGCCACTCCACAGAGAAAGTTTCACGTTTCCAAAAGCCACTGCACTACTCAAAAAAACACACAATAACAAAACTCCTATAATCCCTAAAGTCGTTTTTCTCATTATCCTATCCTCCCTTCATTAAGTTGTCTAACTCTAACTACTCCTATAATTTGGTAATACCTACATATATCTACTTTAATTAATCACCTCCCTCTTATTTAATAAGATCTTCCCTCCTAGAAGGGTAAAATAATTTCTTACAATTCCTTTACCACTCCAGATATACTTATTGCTACTGTAATTATCCCTACTTACTTTTTTAACTCTTTACTAGGGGCTTTCAAACTTCGGTTATAGTTCTTAACCCGTGTTTTAGCCCATTCATAAACCATGTTTAAGCATCACTAATTTACTCTTCTGTTTATTAAGTTAGTTTGTCCCTCTCTTTTTTTTATAAAAAATTTTACTTTTTAATAGCATCTTTTTCCTACTATAGTCCTATTTTTCT
>JARRCQ010000009.1 GCA_029982105.1 Candidatus Atribacteria bacterium
AATACGACCCTCGCGATGACAAAATGGGAGATAACAATTATATTAGGGATTGTGGTTAATCATAAATAGTGTCCAGAAAGTAATTGTGGGACATGATGAGGTTATAAGGGGGCTTTGCCCCCCTTATAGTCATAGTATTTATAATGAGTTTTGCGGTAAACTATATTCTAAGATTATTGAGTAATGGGAGGTAATAAATGAAGAATAAGCTGATAGTAGCAGGAGTAATTTTAACTTGTTTGGTTCTTCTCGTAGGTTGTGGTGATGAAAACTGGAAGCCTTTAAATGTAGAGATAGTTAACCATGAGAAGGGATGCCTCGCTTTAGAAGAGGAGTCTATTACTGCCCTCCGGGAGGGAGAAGATATTATAGTTACCACTGTTTTCTCAACGTCTGTTCCCTGCTATCAAATAAAGTCTATTTCTGCTCAAGAGAAGGAGGATAAAATCGAAGTAAAGATAAAACTGGAGCGAGAAGAAGGGGCATGTATAGAATGTATAGGCTTTCAGAAAATAATTTTTCGAATAAAAAATCCTCTCTTTTATCCGGAAATTAACTTAGAATTGCAAGTGGAAGTTGATGGTCAGGTATTGATCCCATCTCTTACAGCCTATGGCATAAGATAAAGACTACTGAGGAAGAAAGAACGCCTTCCTCGGTGTCTACGGCGTAAAGACTTAAAAATAAAAAAAGGCAGAAAAATCGTTGAGAAAGATATGGTTACTTCCTCAGCGTCTAGGGTGTAAGCTTTAGAAGGAAGGAGACAAGGACAATAGGGGATACCCCTTTATAACTTCCAGAAAGATAAAGCAAAAAAAACGAAAGCTTAAAAGGCAAGGAAACAAATACTACTGGTGAGAAAGCTCCACCAGCACGCTGGGATGTGTTTCCCCAGCGTGCTGGTGGCATAAGATGATGATTTTTGGTTAGATACAATATTTTCTCTTTAGAAAGGAAGAAAAAATGGAAAAATTAAACCACATTTTGCTTAACCGGGTAGCTATTATTACTGGAGGCACTCGAGGAATTGGTCTGGGTATCGCCAGGGTTTTGGGTCGGGCAGGAGCTAAAGTGGCCTTGGTTTATCGGTCAGATAATCAGAGAGCTAATGAGGCTATAGAAGAGCTTAAGAAAGAGAATTGTGAGGCTATATCTATTCCGGGAGATGTAGGCATAAAGAAAGAAGCCGAAAGAGTGGTTAGCTTAGTAGCTGAGAAGTGGGGAAAGGTAGATATTTTGGTCAATAACTGTGGAATTTTAGATTTTACTTTTTTAGAAAATTTAACTGAAGAGCAATTTGACCAGGTATTGAGAGCCAATTTAAAAAGTGCTCTTTTTTGTACCCAGGCAGTGTTGCCCTTTATGAAAAAGGAAAAGTTTGGAAGAATCATAAACGCTAGTTCTATATCTGGTCACTTTGCTGATGTAGGGCAAATTGCCTATGGTGTGAGTAAAGCTGGAGTAGAGATGTTTACTAAAATTGCTTCCGCTGAATTAGCGCCTTACGGTATTACAGTCAATGCTTATGCTCCGGGGATTATCGAAACAGATATGACTCGGTCTATGATTGAGGATAGAGGACATCTTCAGAAAAAGCAAATTCCTCTGAATAGATTTGGAACCCCAGATGAGGTGGGAGCTTTAGTACTTTTCCTTTCCTTGGAGGAAGCTGGATATATAACCGGGGAGATAATTGGGATAGATGGAGGAATGCTCAAAGTGCAAAATGCCTGGAGAGCTCGCTACGGAGAAAAAGAGTAACCATAGAAAGTGTAGTATTCTGTAGAACCTGTTAAACTACTAAAACTATAAAAAGAAAATCACATGGAGATTAAAAAAATCCTATGTGCTGAGGGTACTATACTTTCTCAGTGGGTTTTTTAGTTTTTCTTTTTTGCTCTTTCTAAGGGAGTAAAGTTCTTTTAGAGTTTGGATTCCTGATAAAACCATTCAGGAATGACGGATACGGGAGTATTTTTTTGTCGTTTTCCTTTATTTTGGGGGATTATAAAGAGATATTTCCCTTTTTATAGTGGTGGCATATTTACCACCAGTGGTTTTTAAGTTTTTATCTTTCTGGGGTTGATAAGAGGTTTACCCCCTTGAGAAAGGTTTTTTCTTCCTCAGTAGTTTTTTGTTTTTAAGTCTTTATTTTTTCCTTTGCTTTGGGGGGTTATAAGGGGACGAAGCCTCCTTAGTTAGCTATAATATACCAGATGGAGCCGTAGAATAAGTTGAGGAGTGGATAACATTGAAAAAACAATTTTTAATAGTTCCTTTCTTTCTCGCTCTCATAGTTATTGGTTTGGGTCTCTCAGGGATGGGCGCGGTAATCCCCGAAATGGCTCAACAGTTTTCTGTTTCTTACTCGGTAGTGGGAAGAGTTTTCTTGTTCCATGGTTTGGGCTATTTTGTCTCTGTTCTTCTGGCTGGAATTTTAGGAGATATTATTAATCAAGTTTCTATCCTGAGGTTAGGAATTTTCCTATCTTTAGCTGGTTTTGGAGGGATTTCTTTCCTTCCTTCTTTTCCTTTAGTTATGGCTTCCTTTTTGCTTATGGGAGTAGGGTTGGGATTTATTGACGCTATGATTAATCCCGTAGCTAATAGTATTTTTACTGAAAAACCTGCCACTACCTTAAATATCATTCACGCTTTTTTTGGATTAGGGTCTTTAACCGCTCCTCGCCTTTACTCTTTTTTAGTGGTGGAGGGCTATGGGTGGCGGAATCTGTACCAGATATGCACTATCTTTACTCTAGTAACTTTGGTTATTTTTCTTTTTCCTTTTATTCCTCGAAAAAGCCAGCCTTCTCAGTTTAAGGAATTGTTGGGGGTGTTTAAACAGCCGGCGTTATGGATTATGGGTTTCACTACTCTCTTTTACTCTGGAGGAGTGAATATCTTAAATGGCTGGTTGGTGTCTTATTTAGAGGGAGAAGGAATAGTAAGAGGAGAAGGAGCTATTTTTCTCTCTTATTTCTGGTTAGGTATAATGTTAGGGAGGCTTATCCTTTCTCCAGTTTCAGATAAAATTGGTTACCTCAACACTATTCGCCTTAATGCTTTAGGGGGAATAGTGTTTGTTTCCTTGTTTTTATTTTTACCTTTTCACTCTACTTCTGTTGTGCTTTTACTTTTTGGCACTGGTTTTATGCTCTCTACTTTAATACCTACCACTGTTTCTTATGCTCTGGCTACTTTCCCGGAGGTAACTTCTACTGCCTCCAGTTGGGTTTTATTTAACAATAGTTTAGGTAGTTTCCTATTCCCCTGGCTGGGAGGAGTAATAGGGACAGCTTTTAGTTTGCGCCTAACTATGATTTTTGTTCCCCTATTTCTCATTTTGATGTTTTTATTTCAGCAATGGTTAGCTACAATAGGCAAAAGAAGTGCTGTAGTTTTTGATAGCTATCAAAAAGAATAATGGAAATGAGGTAATGAGATATGAACGATATTCAATACTGGGAAGAAAAATTAGATAGTTTTGATTATGAAGAGCGCTGGAATGCTTTTTTGAAATTAGTGGAAAAAGCCAAAAAGGGAGAGATAACTCTTCCCCCTCCCTCTCCTCGAGTTAATCTTCATTTTCACACCTTTTTTTCTTTTAACGCTTATGGTTATTCACCTGTGCACGTTATCTGGAAAGCCAGAGAGCTGGGTTTGAGTATGGCCGGAAGTGTGGATTTTGATGTTCTTGATGCAGTGCCTGAATTTCAGCGAGGAGGGCTGGAGGTGGGTTTGCCCTTTTCTTCAGGTATTGAAACCCGAGTCTATCTTCCGGAATTCCCCGATAAAGAGTTTAGTTCTCCCCATGAACCGGGAGTGGCTTACTATATGGGCAATGGTTTTACCCGCCTTCCTGATAAAGGTAGTGAGCTGGAGAGAATTCTGTTGAGTCTGAAGAACATTGCTCAGGCTAGAAATCAGAAAGTAATAGAAAAAGTTAATGCTTACTTGGATAAAGTACAAATTGACTACCAAGAGGATTTGTTGCCTCTTACTCCCTCAGGTAATCCCACTGAGAGACATATAGTCCTTGCTTATGCTCTAAAAAGCGAAGTTCTGATCCCCGATGAAGAGGAAAGAGCAAACTTCTGGGGGGAGAAATTGACTATGGAGAAAGAAGAAGTTAAGAAGCTTTTTCGGGATAAAGCTACTTTTTATGATTTTATTCGCAGTAAACTCATCAAATTTGGAGGAGTGGGCTATGTGAAACCTGATGCCGGAGATTTCCCTGCTCGGTCGGAGGTAAATAAAATGATTTGGGGATTAGGAGCTATACCTTCCTTTTCCTGGTTAGATGGGACTAATAGTGGAGAAAGAGACCCGGAAATGCTCTTGGAATTTTGTTTAGCTAATGGTGTAGAGACTATCTTTCTCATTCCCGACCGGGCCTGGAATATCCCTAACGAGGAAGAAAGAAAAATAAAATTAGCTAAGCTCTATGAAATAGTAGAAGAGGCACAAAAAAGAGATATGCCTGTTTTTGTGGGAACAGAGCTTAACCGTTACGGGCAAAAATTGGTTGACGACTTTGACTCCCCTTATCTTGAACCTCTTACTCCTTACTTTTTAGAAAGTGCTTGGACTCTATGGGGGCACGTAGTTATGGAAATAGCTTCCCAGAGAGGTTATACCAGCGATTGGGCTAAAGAAAACTTCTCCAACCGGCGGAAGAGAAACAAATTTTTTGCTTCCTTGGGGAAGAACACCCCTGCTGAAGAACTAGCAATTAAAAAAGTAGGAGAGGAATCCACTTCTCGCTTACTTCAACAGTTTGGAGAGTAGCTATGGTGGTGGTAGTCACTCCTAACCCTTGTGTGGATAAGACTTTGTTTATTAAAGAGAACCGCTGGGGAGAAAAAATCCCGGTTCGAGAAGTGCAAGAAGTAGCGGGAGGAAAAGGTTCTAATGTGTCTCGAGTTCTTAAAACCTGGGGTGAGGAGGTAAAGCACCTTTTATTTTTAGGAGGTTATACCGGAAGTAGGGTTAAAGAATTATTAGAAGAAGAAAAAATCGATACTTATCCGGTAGAAACTGAATCCTTTACCCGAGTGGTTACCACTGTAGTAGATGAGAAATGGCAACAGACTGTATATTTTGAGCCTAACCCGCAAGTAAAAGATGAAGAATTAGAGGATTTTATCGCTTGCTTCTGGGAGTTGGAAAAAGAGGGAGAAATTTTTTTGTTCTGTGGAAGTGTTCCTTCCTCTATTCCTTCGGTGTATCGAGAGTTAGGAAAGAGAGTAAGCTCGGGAAAGAAAATCATAATAGATAGTAGAGGGGAGGCGCTCAGATTAGCTTTAGACACCTCTCCTTGGCTTTTAAAGATGAATTGGGAAGAAGCAGAAACTACCTGGGGAAGAAAAATAGAAAATCAGGAAGATTTGAAGCAATTTTTTGACTTTATCTCATCTCCAGGAAGTGAAAAAATCATCCTTACCCGGGGGGAAAAGGGAGCAATATTAAAAGATGGGGGAGAAATCTATTTTGCTTTATCTCCTCAGGTTCGAACAGTTAATCCAATAGGTTCTGGTGATGCTTTTTTGGGAGCCTTCGTTTATGCTCTTCAAGCAGGCTTTAACCTTGTAGAATGTTTACGCTGGGGAGTGGCAGCAGGGGCTTGTAATGCCAGAGTTTGGGATGTTTGTCGATTAGAAAAAAAGGAAGTAGAAGAGATGAAAGAAAAAGTAATAGTGGAGGATACTATAACTTCGTTGTGGTAAAATAAATCAAAAGCTTTTAAGGAGGTAAGAAAATGGCTGAATTTTTAAATCCTTTTAGCGGCTTGGTTCCTGATAAAAAAATGAGCCTGTCGGAACTCATTCGAGCTATTCGCCTTAATATAGCAGCAGAAGAGGAAGCTACTCATCTTTACACTGCTCATGCTGATGCCACCGACCATCCTCTGGCCAAGAAAGTATTACTCGATATTGCTGATGAAGAACGGGTTCACGTGGGAGAGTTCTTGCGTTTACTGGAAATACTTACTCAGGATGAAGACCAATTCCTGGCTGAAGGAAAACAAGAAGTAGAAGAAATGAGAGAAGAATTGTATTTGGAAGGAAAAGCTGGAGGAGTTGAACCTCCTACTGTAGGACCTCTTAAGGAAGAGTAAAACAGTCTACGATGTAGGAGTAGAAAAGAAAAAACTGAAGGATGGAAACTTGCTTAGAAAGAAAAGACGCCTTCCTCAGTTCCTACGGTGTAAATCTTAAAAGCACTTCTGAGTCGTCACCCCGGCAATCTTTGAGCCGGGGTCTAAGCTGCAGGAGAGAAAGATTCCTCTATTACCCTCGGAAAGAGCAAAAATACAAAAAAGCAAAGACCACTGGTGAGAAAGACAGCCTACGGCGTAAGAGAAAAGCAAATTAGATTAAAAAGAATTAGGACAACCACGCTGGAGAACAACACTCCAGCGTATCTGTGGCGTAAGATTTAGAAGATTAAAAAGATAAAGACAACGGAGGAAGGTTTTTCCTTCCTCGGTATAAGGAGGGAAAGAATTCCCTCCTCATGAATCCGACTATATGGTGGAACCCCCCTATCACCTCCAAAAGCAAAGAAAAAACTACTGAGGGAGAAAAGTGTCCCTCAGTGGATTACCGATTGAAGCGCTCGGGAATGTTCTATTTTTCCCGTAAATTACCACTGATATTTCTTATTTCTTGCTTTCTTTTTGTTGATAAGTTAAATTTGCCTATTCTTAATTGTTTTCTGCTATAATTTTTAAAAATTAATGGGAGGGAGAATTGTGAATTATCGAGTTTTTGATCGTACTGGTTGGGCAGTAAGCGAAGTTGGCTTTGGTTCTTGGGCTATTGGAGGTGGATGGGGAAAGGTAGAAGAGGCAGAAGCTGTTAAAGCATTACACGCTGCTATAGACCAAGGAGTTAACTTCATTGATACTGCAGACGTCTATGGAGATGGGAGAAGTGAGCAACTTATTGCTCGAGTGTTAAAAGAGCGGAAAGAAAGAGTATATGTAGCCACTAAAGCGGGGAGAAGGCTTTCTCCTCATATTGCTTCTGGTTATAATCGAGAAAATTTGAATGCTTTTGTAGATAGGAGTCTTTCTAACTTAGGTGTAGAAACTATAGACCTTTTACAGCTTCATTGTCCCCCTACTGAAGTTTATTATAATCCTGAAGTTTTTGATGTATTGGATGAAATGGTTAAAACGGGTAAGATTCGTCACTATGGGGTGAGTGTAGAGAAAATAGAAGAAGGATTGAAAGCTCTCGATTATCCGGGAGTGAAGAGTGTGCAGATTATTTTTAATATGTTTCGCCAGCGGCCAGCAGAACTTTTCTTTGACCAGTGTCGAAAAAAAAGAGTAGCGATTATAGTTCGAGTTCCCTTGGCCAGTGGTCTTTTAACTGGAAAGATAACTAAAGATACTCAGTTTCCTCCTGATGACCATCGTAATTTTAATCGTTTTGGACAATCTTTTGACCGGGGAGAGACTTTTGCTGGGGTGGATATAAGTCAGGGCCTGTTAGCAGTGGAAGAATTAAAAAAAATTAAGCCAGCCGATTTTACTATGGCTCAGTTAGCGTTAAAGTGGATTCTTATGTTTTCTGAAGTGACGACAGTTATTCCTGGAGCCAAAAACCCCCAACAAGCTCAAGAAAATTCCCGAGCATCTTCGCTTTCCCCGCTTTCAGAAGAAGTTATGGAGAAAATATCGGAGATTTATGATAAATATATTAAAAAAGAAGTTCATTACCGATGGTAATGACTAAGGATTAAAGCTTGAGCCTCTGGGTTTTAAAATTAGACCACTGAAAGGAAAAAGGATATGAAAGAATTAGAATACCAAGATATAGTCCAACAGGTAGAAAAGGCATTACAAGAATTAAATATTGTCAGTCCTAAATTGCTTAGAGATAAAATGTTAGAGGCTTTAGCTATCGAAGATAATGATTTAGCTCGAGAAATGTTATCCCAAGTAATGGAAAACTACGTTGTGGCAGAGGAACGAAATCTTCCTCTCTGTCAAGATACAGGTATGGTAATGGCTAAAGTAGAAAAAGGAGAAGAGGTAAGAGTTAAAGGAGGAAGTTTGCGACAGGCATTAGATGAAGCTACAAGAAGAGCTTATAGTAATAATTACTTTCGAAAATCTGTGATATCGGATCCTTTCTTCGGTAAAAATACCGGAGATAATACACCGGGAGTTTATTTCTTTGAGCTCCAAGAAGGAGATAATCTTCGCATCGACCTCTTGGTTAAAGGGGGAGGGTGTGATAATATTAGCTCTTTGGGAATTTTAGAACCAGGCAGTAAGCCAGAAGAGGTGGAGAAATTTATACTCCGGGAATTAGATAAAAAAGGTGGACAAGCTTGCCCTCCTTTAGTAGTAGGAGTGGGAATAGGAGGTAATGCTCCTTATGCTCTATATCTTGCTTCTCAGGCCCTATCTCGTCCCTTAGGAGAAGCTAATCCCGACCCTCGCTATCGAGAACTGGAAGAAAAATGGCGAGAAGATATCAATCGTTTAGGAATTGGTCCTCAAGGAGTAGGAGGAAAAGTGACTTGCCTTGAGGTTAGAATAGAAACATATCCTTGTCATATAGCCAGTTTTCCGGTAGGTTTAGTATGTAACTGTCATGTTTTCCGCCAGAAAACTTTAAAGTGGTGAGATAAATGCAGGAAAGAAAAGAAGTGATTTTAAAAACTCCTCTTTCAGTAGAAGAGATTAAATTTTTAAGAGCGGGTGATAAAGTTCATTTAAACGGGTTTATTTATGTAGCCCGAGATTTAACTCATCAACTCCTGATGGAGGATTTAGAAAAGGGAAAAGAATTGCCTTTTTCTCTTTCTGGGTCAGTTATTTATTATGCTGGTCCTACTCCTACTCGTAGGGGGGAGATAATAGGGTCAGTGGGTCCTACTACTAGTAGTCGAATGGATAAATATCTGGAATATTTTCTGTCAAGAGGGTTGCGAGCTACTATTGGAAAAGGAGAGAGAAAAGAAGGAGTAAAAAAGCTTTTAGAAAAGTACGGAGCTCTGTATTTATTGGCTTGCGGGGGAGCAGGAGCTTATCTTTCTACTTTTGTAGTAGAAAAAGAAGTATTAGCCTATAAAGACTTAGGAGCTCAAGCTCTTTTACGTTTGAAGGTGGAACAATTTCCTCTTTTGGTAGCTTATGATACCCAGGGGGGGGATATTTTTGAAGAGGGGAAAATAAAATATCGTGATATATTGCTATATAACAAAATAGAGGGGAGGTCTTAAAAATGTTTTGGAATATAATATTTCTTCTCCTTATTTTTAGTGTTTATCTGCCCGTTTTACAAAGAAATATTATTGAGCAGCAGAGAATGGCAGCAATTAAGAGTTTGGAGAGAAAAAGAAGGTCTAGGGTAATTGCTATGATTCACAGGCAAGAATCAGTTAGTTTTTTAGGTTTGCCTATAGCTCGTTATATTAATATTGAAGACTCAGAAAAAATCTTACGGGCTATTCATCTCACTCCCCAGGATATGCCCATTGATTTGATTCTCCATACCCCGGGGGGGTTAGTACTTGCTGCTCAGCAGATTGCTTGTGCTATAAAAAGACACCCAGCCAAGGTTACGGTGTTTATTCCTCATTATGCTATGTCAGGAGGAACACTCATTGCTCTGGCGGCAGATGAGATAATTATGGATCCCAATGCTGTTCTGGGGCCCGTAGATCCACAAATAGGAACGGCTCAGGCTCAGTATCCGGCGGCCTCAATTTTGAAAGCATTGGAGGAGCCCAACCCCAACCGGGATGATCAAACCCTGATTTTAGGTGATATTGCTCGTAAAGCCATTAATCAGGTTTATCAGGTGGTTTTGAATTTAGTTGATGACTATCTTCCCGAAGATAAAGCGCAGGAGTTAGCGAAAATTTTATCCGAAGGTCGGTGGACTCATGATTTTCCCATTACTTTAGAGATGGCTCAAGAATTAGGGCTTCCGGCGAGAGAGGGTTTGCCAGATGAGATTTACCAACTTATGGACCTTTATCCTCAGCCACCCCAGCAGCGACCTTCAGTAGAATATGTTCCTACTCCTTATACGCCTCATCGTCGGCCTACCAGAGGGAAAGAAAGTTAAATAAAGGATGTGAATATTATGGGTAAACAGCTAATCATTACTGAAAAGCCCAGCGTAGCTCAAGACATAGCTCATGCTCTGGGTAAAATGAAGAAGAAAGAAGAATACTGGGAAAATGACAACTATATTGTTACTTGGGCAGTGGGGCATTTAGTAACTTTAGCTGAACCAGAGGATTATGACAAAAAATTTAAAATGTGGCGCTTAGCTCTTTTGCCGGTTATACCAGAGGAATTTAAACTTAAAGCTATAGAAGGAGCAGAAGAGAGATTAAAGGTCATTAAAAAACTCGTTAATTCTAAAGAAGTAGAAATAATAATAAATGCTTGTGATGCAGGTAGAGAGGGAGAATTAATTTTCCGCTATATTTACGAATTTTTAGCCGGTCGTAAACCAATTTACCGCCTCTGGCTTTCTTCTATGACTCAGGAAGCTATAAAAGAAGCCTTTTCTCGTCTTAAACCAGGAAATACTTATGAGCTTTTAGCTCAGGCGGCTAAATGCCGCTCTGAAGGGGATTGGTTGGTGGGAATTAATGGTACTCGAGTATTTACTGCTCGCTATAAAACCCTTCTTTCAGTGGGAAGAGTGCAAACTCCTACCTTGGCCATTTTGGTGCAAAGGGAAAGAGAAATAGAAAATTTTGTTCCTGTTCCTTACTGGGAAATATTTGCTGAATTTTCTTCTCCTTTTGGTTCTTACCGAGGAAAATGGGAAGATAAGGAAGACCGGATATGGGAGAAAGACAAAGCTCAATCAATAATGGATAAAGTAAACGGCCACGATGGGAAAGTGGCCGAATATAAGGAGCATAAAGTTAAAGAACCTCATCCCCTTTTATATGACCTTACTGAATTGCAGCGAGATGCCAACAAACTTTTTGGTTATTCGGCTAAACGAACTCTGGATAGCGCTCAGAGGCTTTATGAACGGCATAAATTGATAACGTATCCTCGCACTGATTCCCGTTATCTATCCCCGGATTTAATTTCTCAGGTAAAGAAATGCTGGAGTATGTTAGCAGAATGTGGTTTTGGAGAATGGGTAAAAGAGGATTTTTCATTGGAAAAAGCCTTAAAAGATAAAAGAGTATTTGATGCTAGTAAAGTTTCTGACCACCATGCTATTATCCCTACTGGAGAAAAAATCGATTGGGAAAGTTTAAGTGAGAATGATAGAAGAATTATGGATTTAATCGTAAAAAGATTTATTGCTTCTTTTTATCCTGAGGCGGTTTGGGTTCACCGTAGCATTAAAACCATAGTAGAAGGTGAAAAATTTGTTAGTAAGTCTAAAGTTCTTCTGGAAACCGGTTGGAGAGCAATTTATGGGAAGGAAGAAGGGGAAGAGTTTTTACCTGCGGTTAAAAAAGGAACTGAGGTAAAAACAGAAAAAGTCTGGATAGAGGAAAAAGAAACTAAGGCTCCTCCTCGCTATACCGAAGCCACCCTTTTGTCGGCTATGGAAGGAGCAGGTAGATTTGTAGAGGATGAAGAGTTGCAAGAGGTAATGAAAGATAATGGTATTGGCACCCCTGCCACTCGGGCAGCTATAATTGAACGGTTAATTGATGTAGGTTATGTGGAAAGGAATGGTAAAACCCTTGTGCCTACCCCTAAAGGTAAAGAGTTAATAAATCTCATAGAAAATATACCAGTTCCCGAATTGTCATCTCCTCAGCTTACTGGAGAATGGGAAAAGAAGCTTAATCAAATTGAAAAAGGGAAGTTTTCTCGAGATACCTTTATGGAAGAGATAAAAAAATTGACGGTGGAGATGGTAGAGAAAGTGAAAGCTGCAGAGGACCAAGGGGAAAGAGAAAAGATGTCTCTCCCTGTGGGGAACTGCCCTCTGTGCGGGGCTCCAGTCTATGAAAATCGCCGGTCTTTCAGCTGTTCTCGTTGGAAGGAAGGTTGTCCTTTTACCATTTGGAAAAAAATAGCTGGAAGATCTATCAATCGCCAAGAAGCTCAAAAGTTGCTTACTACAGGGAAAACAGATAAGCTTTATGGTTTTAAATCTCGCAAAGGTAAGAAATTTTCTGCCTACCTCGTACTTCAAAAGGAAGGAAAAATAGAATTTGAGTTTCCTACTTCTCGGGTATCTTCTGGTGTTTCTTGAAATTGGGGAAGAAATTTTTAAATCCAGGTGTGGATATTTAAAAAATCGATTATAATAGTGCAGGACTTGGTATAAAATATTTTTGTTTGAGCTTGCTAAAATGGGAGACGAAGAACATTGAGTAAGTTTATAATACAAGGTTCAAAACCTTTACAGGGAGAGGTGCGGGTAGGAGGAGCTAAAAACGCTGCCTTACCCATTTTGGCGGCAACTTTATTAGGTGATTCTCCTTCTTTGATCCGAAATATTCCTCATCTTTTAGATGTAGAGACTATGCTTTCAGTTTTAGAAAGCTTAGGTTGCAAAGTAGAAAAGGTGGAAAATGACGCTTATCAAATTTTCCCCACGTTATACCCTACCAGTGAAGCTCCTTATGAGTTGATTAGAAAAATGAGAGCTTCCTTTTTAGTAACTGGTCCTCTTATTGCTCGTCACGGTCGAGCTCAAGTTCCTCTTCCGGGGGGATGTGCTATCGGTTCTCGCCCCATCGACCTTCATCTTAAAGGTTTTAGCCATTTAGGGGTAGAAATATCTATGCATTCTGGTTATGTAGAAGCCTGGGCTTCTAAACTTCACGGAGGAGAAATATATTTTGATTTTCCCAGCGTAGGAGCAACGGAAAATGTTATGATGCTGGCTGCTACCATTGAGGGAGAAACAGTTATATCTAATGCTGCTTGCGAACCAGAAGTTGTAGATCTGGCTAAATTTCTTTCTTTAATGGGAGCAGAAATTGGAGGAGCAGGCACTGATACTATAGTGGTAAAGGGCACTAAAAATTTGCAGGGATGTGAATATACTATTATCAATGATAGAATTGAGGCTGGTACTTTTTGCGTAGCGGCAGCTATTACGGGAGGTAGTATAAATATAAAAGGGGTGGAATATTCTTCTCTCCGCTCCGTGATTACCAAGTTAGAGGAAATCGGAGTGGTGATAGAGAGAAAAGGAGAAGATACTATTTCAGTCACTTCAGACGATAGACCTAAGGCTGCTAATATTAAGACTATGCCTTATCCTGGTTTCCCTACTGATATGCAAGCTCAATTTATGGCTCTTCTCTCTTTGGCTGATGGGGTAAGCGTAATTACTGAAACAGTTTTTGAAAGCCGCTTTGCTCACGTAGGAGAGTTAGAAAGGATGGGAGCAAAAATTCGGGTGGAGGGAAGGAGTGCAGTGGTTACTGGGGTGGAAAAGCTGGCTGGAACTAAAGTTACTGCTCCAGATCTTCGAGCAGGAGCAGCTTTGGTTTTAGCTGGATTGGCTGCTGAGGGAGAAACTGAAGTGTATGGAATTTTGCATATTGACCGAGGGTATGAAAATTTAGAAATTAAGCTTCGTTCCTTAGGAGCTTCTATAAACAGATGTGATGAATAAAACGGGAGGAATTATGTTATGTGGAGCAAAAGATTAGGAATTGACCTGGGTACAGCTACCACTTTAATCTATGTTTATGGGAAAGGCATAGTTCTTAATGAACCATCAGTAGTAGCTATATCTAAACATACTAATGAGATTTTGGCTATTGGTAGAGAAGCCTGGGAGATGATTGGTAAAACTCCTGAATATATAGTGGCTCACCGTCCTCTTCGAGAAGGAGTAATCAGTGATTATGAAGTTACTCGAAGAATGTTAACTTACTTTATTCAACGAGTATGCGGTAAAAGTCTCTTTAAGCCTGATATAGTGGTGTGTATTCCTTCAGGAGGAACAGAAGTAGAAAAGAGAGCAGTATTAGATGCTGCTTATCGAGCCGGGGCAAGAAAAGCTTATCTCATAGAAGAACCTATGGCTGCTGCCTTAGGCGCGGGTATAGATATTACTGGTCCTTCGGGAAGTATGGTAATTGACATGGGTGGAGGTACCACCGATATTGCCGTTCTTTCTCTGGGGGGGGTGGTAGTCAGTCAGTCAGTACGGGTGGCTGGAGATCAATTAGATGATGCTATAGCCAAACATCTGCGCAAGAAATTTAATCTCTTGATAGGAGAGAGAACCGCAGAAGTTATTAAAATTGAAATTGGTTGGGCTATTCCTCCTAAAGAGGAAAAAATTCTCAAAGTTAAAGGGCGAGATTTAGTTTCTGGTTTACCTAAGGAAGTTACCCTCACCTCTTCAGAAATATATAAGTGTTTGAGTGAACAACTTACTGCTGTAGCAGAGACAGCTCGTTCGGTGTTAGAAAAGACCCCTCCGGAATTAGCAGCTGATATAGGAGAAAAAGGTATTTGTTTAACTGGAGGAGGATCCCTCTTGCGGGGTATAGATGAGATGCTCAGCAAAGCCCTGGGTACCCCGGTATACGTTGCAGAAGACCCTATTTCCTGTGTAGCCTTGGGAGCAGGTAAGGTATTGGATTATTTGAAATTGTTAAGAGATGGATTTCTGTACACTAAAAGGGAGAGATAATTAGGTTTGAGAATTCGATTTAAAAGATGGTATTGGTTTATTCCGATTTTAATCTGTCTTTGCTTAGTTATCTTTTTCTGGAGAGAGAATACTCCTCCTAACGCTTATCCTTATTCGTATTTCCCTTTTTCTCACATTCAAAGAGGTATGAAGGCGATAGGGAAAACCGTTTTTTACGGTACTAAAATCGAAGATTTTCAATTAGAAGTAATAGATGTAGTAGAAGGAAAGAAAGTAGAAGAAAGTTACTTTGTGGTTCGAGTGATAGATAAGAAACTTCAAGAAATGGGTGGAATATCGGCAGGAATGAGTGGCTCTCCGGTTTTTATTCAGGGCGAAATAGCTGGGGCACTTTCTTATAGCTGGGAGACTAAGGATAACTTGATAGGAGTGGTAACTCCTATAGAAGCTATGCTTTCTTTGTGGGAGAAAGAAGCTCCTCAAGGTGAGGAAGTTACTCCTTCTCCTTTGATTCCGGGGTCAACCGTGTTAATTTCGGGTTGGGGAGAAAGGGCTAGTGAGAAAATAACTGATAAATTGAAAAAAGACTTTTCTCTAAGAAAGGTTTTTTCTACTCCTCTGCTCTCTGTGGGTGGGGAAGAAACTGTGGTAGAGGATAACTCTTTACAACCTGGAAGCGCTATTGGAATTCAATTGGTTAAAGGTGATGCTGAGGTAATGAGTATTGGGACTCTTACCTTTCGTGATGGAGACCGGATATTAGCCTTAGGACATCCTTTCCTTCATCGGGGTAAAGCCAATTATTTTCTTTCTTCGGTCTATGTGAATTTTAGCTTGCAAGGGTTAGACCTTCCTTTTAAGGTAGGGAAGGTGATAAAGGAAGTAGGAGTTGTGGAAGAAGATCGAAGTGCTGGAGTGGCAGGTAAGATAGGGGTAATGCCTGAAGTAAGTGAGATTAAAATTAAGGTTAGAAATGGGAGCAAAGGAGAGAGAGAATACAATTTTGAAGTGGTAAGGGAGGAAGATATTTTAGTAGATATGTTACCGGAGTTGGTTTTGGATGCTATGGATAGAAGTATAGACTCCCAAATACCTGGTAGCGCAAATGTAAAGCTTAATATGGAAGGAGAAAATTTCTCCTGGCAAGAGGAATTTTTCTGGATAAGTGATTCAGATATTGCTAGTGTTACTTCCATTAATTTGGGAGAAGTGTTTAAAATTGTATTGAGTAACCCTTGTCGGAAAATTGAT
>JARRCQ010000010.1 GCA_029982105.1 Candidatus Atribacteria bacterium
AAACCCCTCTCTAATGTTTCTTTATTTTTCCCCAAGTTATCCACAATTTATTTTCTCCTTTTTTAGCCCTTCTCAAATCACCTACAAAGCGCAAACCGTTTAATAGAAATGCTTTTACAGCTTCCCTTCTTTTTAACTTTAATCCACAAGTTATCCACAAGAACTTTTTAGCTTGTGTGTTCTATTTGGGGTGACTCCATTATACCACCTTTATCTAGAGATTTACGGGATAATTTTTTTCGTGGCCCTTGTCCCCATCCCGACCCCCACTTTGGACAGAAAATAGGAAATACTTTCACCTATTTTTGCCTCTAAAGTTTACGCCGCAGGCTATGTCTACGACTCTTGCGATGAGAGAAAGAAAGGATATTCTCATCCTCTTATTATCTGGATTCTTCGCAGAAGCATTCAGGAATGATAGGTAGAGGGGGTCTTGTCTTTTTCTTGGGGTTATAGGGGGGGGCGAAGTCCCCTTAAGGGATGCTTTTCCCTTCAGTAGTCTTTGTTGTTTTTACGTTTTTATCTTTTTTTCTTTTAGGGGTCGCAAGTGAGCATTGCCCCCATAGTCTGTTCCACGTGGAACAGTTGAACAAAGTTTATTTTCCCAAACAGAATTGGGAAAAAATCGTATCTAATAACTCTTTATCCACCTGAGCACCTAAAATACGCCCCATTTCTCGCAAGGCTTCTTCTAAATTTAACCCCAAAACATCTAAAGACACCCCGCTTTGTAGGTTATCTCGAGCTTCAGCCAACAAAGAAAGAACTTTGTTAAGTTCCCCTTTTTGCCGGGCAGTTATTAGAACCATTTGGTCTTCGGGGCTCATCTCTCCCCTTATTCTTTCCCCTATCTTTGTTAGTAGTCTGTCTATTCCCTCTCCCTGGAGTGCGGATACTTCTATAACCTCCTCTCCAGGATAAAGCCGAGAGATGTCTGTCCTGTCTAAACAAGGGGGGAGATCACTTTTGTTCAACACTATAAAATGAGGCTTATTTTTTACCTTACCGGCCAGCATTTCATCTTCTTTTTCCAAGGGAATACTCTGATCTAAAACCACTATCACCAAGTCCGCCTCTTCAAAGTATGCTTCTGCTTTTTGCACCCCTATTGACTCTATGGGGTCACATCCTTCTCTCATCCCCGCTGTATCTACCAGCCGAAAAAGGAGACCATCCACCAGAATGTTTTCTTCTAAGGCATCTCTGGTCGTCCCAGGGAAAGGTGTTACAATAGCTCTATCCCACCCTACAATGGCATTAAAAAGGCTGGATTTGCCCACGTTGGGCTTACCCACCACAGCTACCAGCGCTCCCTCCTGCACCAGTTTAAGGCGCTCGCTATAAAGTAATTCCTCTTTTATTTCTCCTACTAAGCAAGAAAGCTCTTTACCTATGGTTTCCAGGGGTAGCCCTTCTCCTTCATCCCAAAAATCACAACGAGCTTGAACGAGAGCCAAAACATTCAAGAGGCGGCTTTCCCAAGAACGAATTTTTCTTCCCCATTCTCCCTTTAAGTGACGAAGAGAAAGAGAAAGAGCTTTTTCGGAACGAGCTTTAATTATTTCTGCCACTGCCTCGGCCTGAGAAAGGTCTAAACGACCATTCAAAAAAGCCCGACGAGTAAATTCTCCTGGCTCAGCCAATCTCGCCCCTTCTTGAAGAAGGAGTTCAAGAACTTTTTGCACCACCACCGGCCCCCCATGAAGTTGAAATTCTACCACATCTTCCCGGGTGTAACTGTGAGGAGCTCTCATCACTACCAGAAGCGCTTCGTCAACTATTTCTTGAGTTTGGGGATTAAAAACATCACCTAAATACAGGCGGTGGCTGACAAAATCTTTTACTGCGCTTTTCCTCCGAGGAATAAAAAGCCGAGAGGCAATTTTTACTGCCTCTACGCCACTTATCCGCACAATACCAATCGCTCCTACTCCTAGGGGAGTAGCGGGAGCGACAATAGTATCATCTACCACTAGATTTTCTATTCCCTCCGCTACGTCTTCTATCTCCTTCTCTTTTTAAGTCGACAACTACTCGCCTCCCTGTTCCTTCTCCTATGCTGTAAGTAGTTACCTCCGGATAATCTTTAAGAGAAGTATGAATAATTTTTCTCTCTCGAGCACTCATAGGCTCTAACTTTAATCTTCTTCTCTCTTTTATTACCTTCTGAGCCGATCTTTCCGCTATCTTCTTAAGGGTCTTTTCTCGTTTTTCCCGGTAGCCAGAAACATCAATCTGTATATTCACGCTGCCAAAGCCTTTTTTAGACATAGCCATCCACAATATGGTCTCTAAAGCCTCTAGGGTTTCTCCTCCTTTACCGATAAGCATCCCGGCATCTTCTCCTTCTGCTGAAAGAAAAAGAGAGCCACCTTGTTCTTCAATTTGGAAATCAACTTTCATTTCCATTTTGTCCATTAATTCTTTAAAGAACTTTCCTAGTTCTTCTCGGGCTTGAGAGATAGAAACCTCAGGAAGAGGTTCATCTTTTGGTTCTTCTCGAGGGGCTTCTCGGAGAGAAGTTTCTTCTATCCACACCCGAACTTTAACCACCCGAGGGGTAAAGGCACTCAAGAAACCACGATTTTCTGAAACAATTTCATAATTTAAGCTTTCTTTCGGTACATCAAAATAACGAGCTGCTCGCTCCAGCGCTTCTTCTAAGCTTTTTCCTGAAACTTCAACGCTTCTGGGCATTCTTTTTTCCTCCTTTTTTGGTTCTGGATACTTTAGGAGCGGGGTCCTCAAGAGAAACAACAACAGGTTCAGCTTTTATATCGATTTCTGGCTTAGGAGCAACAGCCTTAGCCTTCTGGATTTGGATATTCAACATATATTGCTGCAAAATGTAAAACAGATTAGAGACAAACCAGTACAAAAGCACTCCGGCGGGGAGACTCCAGCTGATAAAAACCAAAAATATAGGCATAACCACCATCATAATCATATTTTGTTGTGCTCCCTCAGTGGTGGGAGGCATAGATATTTTCTGTTGCCAAAAAGTGGTCACACCCATCAAAATGGGAAGAATAAAATAAGGGTCTTGTTGAGAAAGACTGGGAAGCCAGAGAAAGCCAGCCTGTCCGTAATCGTAATTCACTAAAACTCGGTAGAGCACATACAATATGGGTAGTTGAACTATAAGAGGAAGGCATCCCCCAAAAGGGCTTACTCCTTTCTCTCGGTAAAGTTTCATCATTTCCTCATTCAGCTTCTGAGGTTCGTTCTTATATTTTTCCTGCAACTTTTTAAGTTCCGGCTGCAACTCTTGCATAGCCCGGGTGGAAACGTTCTGTTTGTGAATCAAAGGATAAAGAATAAGCCTGATCAACAAAGTCAGCAGGATTATGGAAACGCCATAATTACCAGTCAGGCCATAAAAGAAACGGAGTATATACTCCATAACCTGAGCTAATGCATCCCAAAGTTGTGAAAACATTGATTAACCACCTTTTCTTTTCATTTTACCGGGTCATAACCACCCGGGGAATAAGGGTGACAGCGCATAAGTCTTCGCAGAGCTAAAAAACTTCCCCTCCAAAAACCATATTTGTGGAGAGCCTGCCGAGCATATTCTGAACAGGTAGGCTCAAAACGACAAGAAGGAGGGAAAAGGGGGGAAATATGTTTTTGATAAAAAAGCAAAACTCTATCCAAACCACTTACCATAACCTTACTCAGCTTCACTCTCTCTTTTTACCTCGTCAAAATTTACTTCTTCCAGCGCCTTTCCCATATCTTTCACTAAATCTTCAAAGCTCACCCTTAAGGATTTTTCATTGCTCATAAATAGAAGGTCAATCGCTTCGTCCTTCCATTGGGGATAATAATAGATTCGAAAGGCTTCTCGCAAACGCCTCCGTACTCGGTTCCTGTCTACAGCTCTTTTTCCTCTCCCCACAAAAACAACTCGCAAACTCCCCTCTTCTTGAGGCAAAGACCACAGTTTTATGTTGTTTGCTTTTACTCTTTTTCCTTGAGAAAACAACCGGGAGAAATCTTTTTTCTTACTAAGCCCTTCCATCTACTCACACAGTAAGACGCCTACGTCCCTTCCTTCTTCTTCTGGAGAGGACTTCTCTTCCCCCTTTGGTTTTCATTCTAGCTCTAAACCCATGAGTTCTCTTCATCGGTATTCGATGAGGCTGATAGGTCCTTTTCATCGAAGCTTCTCCCTTCTTTGCTGCTATAAAAATGAGTAATTTACGACGGCTACCATTATACTCTTAACTGCCCTCGAGGTCAACCGGGAAAACAACACTATCTGTTAACACAAGATTCGACATCCCCGGGATTCACACTCATAGTAATATTCTTCATCATTTGGTTTTCTTCCACTTTTTTCTCCTTTCATTTTCTGTAATACTTTCTCCATTTTCTCTAAACCATCAAAGGAGGTTTTCCAGAAACAATCCTGAAAAGCAAAGTCTATTACTGAAAATATGGTATCGGGAGGATAACGAGAAAGAAGATTCTCAGCTATTTTCATTTGTTTACCGAACCAGGAAGGGGATTTAGAGATTCCTAAATCTTTGAGTTGGTGATAGAGATAAGCTACTATTTCTCTTTTTGCTTCCGGAGAATCCTCCCGGACGTAAGTAATATATTTATTATCTCTCGTTAACTGGATATAGTTATAATATATATCGTTATGGTCTACTGGTGATACAAGGGTAGTGTCATCATGATACAAGGGTTGTTGCATCATAAGACAAGGGCTTGTCTCATTGATACAAGGGGTAGTGTCAAAAAGAGATTCTCTTTCTTCCGAGGTAGATTCTTCCGGAGCTTCTGGGAAGGTTTCTCCTAGAACTTCTTTCTCTTGTGAGGGATTTTCTTCTGGATAAGTTAAAGTATAAAAGGTAGAGATATTTCCTCTTAGTTTATCCTTCCTCCTTTCTTTGGTGAGATAACCCAAAGAACACAACTTGTGTATAGCTCTCACTACTGTACTTTTTGAATATCCGGAGAGTTTAGAAATAGTAGAAAGAGAAGGAAAACAAGACCGCTCTTGAGAGGCAAATTTAGAAAGAACAATATAGACTAACTTTTCACTGGGAAGTAACCGTTCATCTTCAATCACCGAATTTTCTATTATGGTAAAATGCCATTTACTATCAATAAACTTTTCTTTCATTCTATCCTCCCTGGGATAATGATTTATTAAAAGTCCTTTACTATTCCTATCTTTGTCCTTCTAAAAGGACTATACTGATTATAGGACAATTATTACTAAAAATCAACCATATTCAGCTATTGTCTTATAAATATTTATCTTTATAACTTAATAAAAGCAGGCGACTGATAAGAGATACCCCTTCCGGGGTATAAAGTAAGTAACCATCTGATGGTTTTCCTCTATCACTTCTTCTATTTTGTCATTCCCGAAATTTTTTTATCGGGAATCTATGTTTTTAAAAACTATAGACCCCTCGCAGAGGCATTCAGGGGTGACAACGCGGAGGCGTTTTTTTCTTTGGGGGTTGATAAGGGGGGCTTTGCCCCTTATTGTTCTTTTTCTTACGCCGTAGGCTCCTCCTACTTGCGATGACAGGAAAAAGAAAAGGGGGGAATAAAAATACTCTAATTATGAATTGATACTATCAAACTATACTGACAAGCGACATCGTGGAGGAAAAGAGTGAAGAGGATTTAAAAAAATTTCTCTCCCCCTATTGACGAAATGGAAAAATAGTGGTATATTATGTTTGCCATCGGTTCTGAGAAATTAAGCTGGAGGATGGAAAAAAGAGCTTCTGTTTGAAAGATTAGAAGCTCAAAGCTTTAGAAAGTGGAAGTCCATCCTGAAGTTTCTCACCGAAATCCAAAAAAGGGTGAGAAAAGAAAAAGGCTAAGGTTTGTTAGAACCGATGGCTTTTTTTATTTTATAACCTTTTTTAACTAGCTTTACTATTGCTTAGGTAATTTTCCCTTTTCATCTTTTTCTTTTATTCTTTTTGGGAGTTATGGGATTATCATTACCCATAATTTTTTTCTGGACACCATAGAAGGTTTTCAAAAGAGACTTGCCTTTTTAGCGTTTACCAAAGATTAAAAAACGAGATCTCTACACTGGGGTCTTTTCCCCCTATAATGGGGTTATGAGGGGTTTACCCCCTGATAATTCTTGTAATAAGTTTACAATTATAATATTATGCTGATTTAAGTGCGCCGCACGTTAAACAATTTAAAGCCCAAACAAGGGAAGAATAAATAGCTATGGACATAACGAGGAGCATTTATTACTTTGGTCTTTTGGTTGCCTTTTTCTTCATTATCTTCAGCTTAGATGACCTCTTCTGGGATATATATTATTATTTGCGAGGGCAGAAAAAAATAAAAAATCGCCTCCAAATGAAAGATTTAGATAGTGTCCCCCGGCGTTTATTAGCGATTTTAATTCCGGCCTGGAACGAGGCAGAGGTAATCGGTCCTATGATTGATAACTTGATTCGTTCAGTGAATTATCCCCTGTCTCTTTTCCATGTTTTCATCGGAGTGTATCCTAACAACTCGCCCACTTACGAAGAAGTACAAATTTTAGAAAAAAAATATTCTAATGTGCATGGAGTAGTCAATTCTAAACCAGGGCCAACCAGTAAAGGTCAGAACCTCAACTGTATGCTCGGTTCCGTTCTCAACTTTGAAAAAGAAAAGCGTCTTCGTTTTGCTTCTTTTACCATACACGACGCCGAAGACGTAATTCATCCTACCTCTTTCAAGCTAACTAATTATCTAATCTCCCAACATGAAGTGGTTCAACTACCGGTTTTCCCTCTCCAACCCTATCCCACTTGGCGCACCTTCTTTAAATTCATCACCTCTTCTACTTACGCTGATGAGTTCGCCGAAAATCACTACCGGGGCCTTTTAGCTAGAGAGGCCAGCGGCGCCCTTGTTCCTTCTGCTGGTACTGGTTTTGTTATTTCTCATTCCGTCTTAGACAAAATAGGAACACATAATATCTTTGAAGAAAGTAGCGTAACCGAAGATTATAAGTTATCATATCGTTTCGCTCAACTCGGGATTTCTACTCACTTTTTCTTAGAAGGTATCCAAAGGGTGTCAGATGACGGTAAATTAATCACTGATTATTTAGCCACCAGAGAGATTTTCCCCAATACTCTTCGAGAGGCGGTCAAACAAAAATCACGCTGGATTTATGGCATCTCGTTTCAGAGTTTTTCTTTCTGGGAGGTCCTCAAAAATAGAACCTTTAATCTTATAACCAAATATAGTCTCTATCGGGACTGGAAAGCCAAATATGGGAACCTCCTTACTATACCCGGATATGCAATTTTTACTTATTTTATTTTTTCCCTGTTTTATAATCTTCCCCCCGTTTACCCCCAAGGATCTCTTTCCTGGTGGTTAAGCGTAGGGTTAACCTTTTTTATGCTGGAACGCCAATTTATGCGGGGGGTTGCCTTAAAAAGAATTTATGGATGGAGATCGGCCGTGGCTGGTTGCCTAATTCCTCCTCTTTTACCCTTGCGGGCCATCTGGGGAAACATAATAAATTTTTTAGCTACCCTTTCGGCCTGGAGGATAGCTCTCTTTGGTTTTCCTAAACACCGTCCTCGCTGGCAAAAAACCAAACATGCCTATCTCTCCCCTGAAATATTGTTTCGTTATCAACGGAAGTTGGGAGACCTAATGTTGGAAAAACAAATTATAGATCCCTTTGCTTTGGCTGAAGCCCTAAAAGAAGCAAAAGAAAAAGGGGAGAAAATAGGAGAATTTTTAGTTAAAAAAGGGGTCATTTCTCAAGAAGAATTAACTCCACTTTTGGGAGAGGTTTTAAAAACTGGTTATATACAGCTAAACGACCATTCAGTGAGAATAGACGGAATCTCTCCGGACTCGATAGAAATCCTCAAAAAATATCAAGCCGTACCAGTAGTCGTAACGGAAAAGTCCATGGTTTTAGCTGCCAGCACCCCCCTTTCTTCTCAGGCGATAGAAGAAATAAAGGAGCAATTAGGCAAAAAGAATTTGTCAGTGGTTTTAGCCAATCCCTCATTTATTAGCCAAACACTAGCGCATTTAAATGAGCAACATCCTGCATTCCCTCGCTTAGGGGAGAAGCTTTTAAGTTGGGGATTAATTAACGAGGAACAACTAATAGAAGCCCTAAGAGCTCAACAACATTATCCTAAACCCTTAGGACAAATATTGATAGAAATGGGAGTGATAATCCAAGAAGACCTAGATAGAGCGTTAAAAGAAGACTAAATCGCTCTCGACTTTCCCTCAATTTCTAAAAAATTCTTACTCCCTATGAGGAGGAAAATTCTATTTTTAAATATCCCGCCAGGGCCAATAACTTTGGAAGGGAAAATGGAGCTATTCTTCTTGGGCTATTTCTTCCAGTATTTCTATCAACTCGGGATCAAAGCGTTTTCCTGCTTCTCGGCGAATTTTCCGTACTGCTTCTTGAGGGGTCAATTGTTGCTCCTCTATTAAAAGTTCATAGGTCTCTATCAAGCTCAGAAGTTGAGTCGCCAGAGAGGCCTTCGCTCCCTTCCCGTTTCTCCCGTCTCCAGACTGGATTTCTGAAAACAGAGAATTCCACTCTACATAGGAAAGAGGTAGCTGTTCCTCAAATTCGGGATAAATCTTAATCAACTCTTCCCGCAAAAAAGGATAAGCATCTCCTTTGAGGCGCTCTGGAAGAAGCATTCTTTTCCAAATCCACAGGAGGTTCAAAAAATGTAACTTTTTGCGGTCTTCTTCCTTCCAACCCCACTTCTCTCCTATCCTCTGAATTAATTCTGCCACTTTTATCTGACGTTTTCGCTGTTTTTCTTCTCTATAGAATCTACGCACCAAGACAGAAATCAGGGAATGGAAAAAGTCTTTCCGAGTTAAAAATTTTCGCTGGTAAGACTCTTCTTCGGCCCGACGGAAGATTTCTCTGATGTCCTGGTCGTTATTTTCTTTGGTAGCCGCCCCCCAGGAGGCACTCAAAGGCAGAAGACATTCCCCCTGGGCCTCTTCGCAATTCTTCTCTATTCTCTTTCCAATCTGTCGGGCATCGTCTTCAGTGGTTTGGGGAAGAAGGATAACAAACTCATCTCCTCCCCACCGGGTAATAACGTCTCCCTCTCGAGTAGATTTCTGAAGCACTCGAGCAATTTCTTGCAGCAACTTATCTCCTTCTTCGTGCCCTAAGGCATCGTTTACTTCCTTCAAACCATCGACATCGAGAAAAATGAGACTCAGGGGAAGGTGCCTTCCCGTATCTAAGCGCCGCAGCTCCTCCTCAAAAAAAGCCCGGTTATAAAGACCAGTTAAAACATCGTGGAAACTGAGATAGCGGATTTCTTCTTCTTTCTTTTTCTTTTCGGTAATATCTCGACAAATAACCGCGATCTGTCCCGGGGCAGGAGAAAAAGCTACCACTTCCAAGTATTTTTCTCCTGCGGAAACACACATCTCCACTGTTGTAGTTTCTTCTGTTTCCGCTACCTGATGTAACAGTTCCCGGTAGGTATCATCTAAAAGGGGGAACACCTGTCGAAGAGTAAACCCTACTATGTTTTCTCTGCCCAGGCCGGCGATACCCTCAAAAGCAGGGTTCACCTCCAGAAACACAAAATCCCAGAGAGCTCCTTCTTCAGCATAAATCTCCTCCAGAAGAGCAAAACCATCTAACATCTGGTTAAAAAGCAAACGGTAGCGGAGCTCGCTTATGCGGAGTTCCTCTTCCATCCAGTAGCGTTCAGTAATATTTCGTAAAACAATTACCGTCCCCTGTTTTTCTTCTCCTCCGATAGGAGCTCCACTACAGGTAACTACTACTTCCCCTTTCTCCGGGCTCTTCAACCATAAGACTCTTCCCTCTTTTCCTTTTTTCAAGATTTCTTCTATTAAGTTTTTCGCTGACTTTTCTCGGTCATCTCTTACCGGAAAAATCTCTTCTAACTTCTTACCTCGAGCTGCAGATAGAGACCAACCGGTAAGAGCTTCCGCTTCCTGATTCATAAAAGTAACTGAGCCCTCCATATCAGCTACTATTACCCCGTCGGTAATAGAGCGAAGAACCGTCTCTAACCAATCTCGTTCCCGCTTCAGTTCCTTTCGCATTTCTTCCTTTCCTAAGGCATTACTCAAAAGATAGGGGAAGGTCTGGAAAAGATCGAGGTGCTCTTCTATCCAGGATTTATCCACACGGTCTTTTTCTCTCCACACCAACTCCAAAAATCCCGGGCACCAGCTTTCCGCCTCCAGAGGAAAAGAGAGAACAAAATTAATGTCTCCACTTTCTTCACCCCTCCAATATCTCTCAGGAAGATTTTCTCTATTTGCCCACAGCGGTCCTTCTCTGGCCAGTTTTTCTCTCCAAGAAACTATCTCTTCTCCTGTCAATATTTCTTTTACTCCCTCTTCTCCTTGCACATAGCCTTTATCTTTTGCTACCAAAACAACCTCGCTTGCTCGAGCAAAACGCCTTATTTCTTCTAAGAAAACCCCCACCGAGCGCTCCCAGGAAGAGTCTATAACAAAACGAAGGGAGATATTAGCAATAAGTCGCTGGAAATCGAGGTTGAAGCGTAGCTCCTCTTCCAAAACTTCTCGCTCTTCCACCTCTTGAGTAAGAGCATCGCTTTTTTCTACTAACTCCTTAGTTCGACGTTTAACTTCCCGGCGCAGAAAATAACTCCAAAAGAGGGAAAGAAGAAGGAAAAGGGAAAGCAGGGTTAAAAACCACCGAAACCAAGAAGGCAAACGCCACTCTTCCTCTTTTACGCTTAACCAGTAATTGAGAGATTGATAATAGATAGAGTGAGGATCAACTTTTAAAGCTAAAAGATACTCATCAATCCTATCAATTATGTCTCGGTTTTTACCTTGAGGAACGGCAAAACGAAGCTCGGTAGGGAGAAAAACAATGGGAGTAGCTGCCAAACCAGCAAATTTAGCGAATTGCCCTCCATAGAGCCTGCTCACCACTCCGGCATCTGCTCTTCCCTCTTTCACAGCAGCGAACACTCCTTGGTAATCCTCTGTCTCCCAGAATTGAGCCTCAATGTGAAGGTTACGCAGGAGCTTTTTTAACTCCTCGCCATATATGTCATCTTTTACTACTGCTATTTTTTTAGAGGAGAGATCCGACAGAGAAGAGACAGAAAGAGAAGAGGGAGAAGTATAAACTTCTCCCCAATTAACTAAAAAAGTTTGTTGATTGAAATCCAGGTATTTTTCTCTCTCTTCACTGTAAGCTACAGATAAAAGAAGATCGAGCCTCCCATCCCTTAAATGAGAAAGAAGAACAGAGAAAGGAAGAACTATATATTCTACATCCCAACCTTCTCTTTGGGCAATATATTCTAAAACCTCAGGGTACATTCCCCGCACTTTTCCCTCCTCCTGAAACACTAAAGGAGGATTATCGTAAACCCCCACCAAAAGAACTCTTTTGGCTTCTCCTGGAAGAGAGAAAAAAAGGGACAAAAATAAAATTAAAACTATCAACCACTTTTTTTTGCTTTTCATCGAAAAAGATCCCTCTCCACCCCTGGAACAATTCTATAACTAAAAAGACATTCTTTCAAGAGGAGAGGGAAAAGGGAGGTTTTTGTTTTTTCCTCCCTTTCTCTGTTTCGTTATATTCTAAATTGCCCTAAATCCTCCTTCAGACCTTGAGCCATTTCTCCTAACTCCTGAATGGTGGTATCCACTTCTTGGAGAGCGGCGTTTTGCTCCTGAGAAGAAGCAGCTACTTCCTCAGCCGCTGCTGCGTTTTCTTCTGAAATAGACGCAACGCTACTGAGTCTAGTGAATATCTCCTCTGACTTTTCTACTATCCTGCCTGTTCCTTCTTCCGTCTCTTTAGCAATTTCGCTAACTTCTCTCACGAGCTTGACGATCTGTCGCGAAGCTTCTTCTACTACCTGGAAGGAAAGAGCAATATTATCAGCTTCTTGGGTTACCACTTGATTAGCCTCGTGAATGTCTTGAAAAGCATCCCGGGCTTTACCTACGGCCTCACTTCCTCCTTCTACATTCTTCTGGCTCTCAGTCATAGATTTCACTGTTCTTTCTGCTTCTTTCTGGATTTCGCTGATAAGCTGAGCGATACGTTGAGCAGCACGAGCTGATTCTTCAGCTAATTTTCTTACTTCATCAGCTACTACGGCAAACCCCCGTCCCGCTTCTCCTGCCCGAGCAGCTTCAATTGCGGCGTTTAGAGCTAAGAGATTGGTTTCTTCGGCAATCCCAGTTATGAGGTCAGTGATACTACCAATCTCCTGAGAGCTTTCCCCTAAACGCTTTACTACCTCTCCTACCGAAAACACCGAATCTTTAATTCTCTCCATAGCTTCTACCACTTCTTCCAAGGTCTTCTCTCCTTCTTCGGTAGCCTGGAAAGCAGAAGAAGCTGCTTCTTTCACTCTCTCTATGTTTCCTCCGGTTACTTTTAAGCTCTCTATTACTGTGTCAGTCTCCTGCAAGGTCTGGCGAGCTTTATCAGCCTGTTCTTTTAACTTCCCTGCCATTTCTTTTACTTCCTCCACCAATCCCTCCATATGATTAGACACTTCGGTTAAATTACGACTTTGTTCTTCCGAACCTCGAGCTACTTGAGAAACGGTTTGGGCAATTTGTTCTCCTGCCTCTCTTATTTCTCGAGAGGTATGTTGCAGAGCATCTAAAGAGGAAATAATTTTATCCGCTCCCTCTCTTACTTCCTCTAAGAAATGGCGAAGAGAGGAAGAAGCCTGGTTTAAAGAAGCAAAGAGCTTACCCATCTCATCTTTTCTTTTCTTTTTTATCTCCTGGGTTAAATCTCCTTCCGCTAATACTTGAGCAAAGGCCACGCTCTCCTGGATGGGTTTAGTGATACTCCGAGAAAGAGTAGTGCTCATAATTAGGGAGAAAACTATCACCACTCCTATAACAATATAGAGAATCTGGGAAAGACGGCTTTGGAGATCTCTTGCCCGGAGAAAAGCTTGGTCAACAGAGTTTAATACTTCTTGGTTCATAGCTTCCATAGCTGTAGAGAGCTCCTCTCCTACTGACTGCATATCAGCAAGAGAGGCTTGAATAGTCGTATTCAGGCTCCTTATTTGCTCATCCGCCTTTACCACTTCCTGCCACAAATTACGAAATGGTTTCCATCGGTCGTTCACTACCACTTGGGCAGTACCGGTGGCATATGTTTTCAGAAAATCCCCTTCTAAAAATTGACCCAAGGTGTTCATAAGACCGTTTACTTTGTTCTTGATAGTCTCTTTTTGCGCTAAGTCCGAAGCCAAAAGATAGTTTTTCTGGTTCTGGTTGATATCACCCATTACTTTTATCCAGCTATCTAATCCCAAACTTTCTAGGGCAGTTTTCAGGCGGGAGTAAGAACGGTAAACCTCCATAAATTTTTCATCTTTTTCTTTTTCCGTAAACAATACCTGTTTTAGCTCTTCCCATTTAACATTTAAATCTTCTGCCTGAGCCATTATGTTTTTTTTGCTCTCATCTGATAGCACCTGAGAACCTTCTATCCCTCTTTTCAAGCTTTCAAAGTAGGCATTGATGTTTTCTCCCAAACGCCCTTCCGGGTCACCATTGACAGCGTAACGAAAAAGGAGGTAGTAGATGCTATCCAAAGGATCCATTAGCTTCTTTACTGAGTCATCTACTAACTGAGTAAATTGCATTACTATTTGGTATGGTTCGTCCATCTCCATAGATTTGCGATTCATATCTTCTTTTGTGGTGAGGTATTGTTTCCATAAGTTTTTAACCATATTCACCCGAGCTTGGTAGTTAACCTGCAAATTTTTTAGCTCTTGCACTTTATTAAAAAGAGGGCTATCCTCCGGTAGAGGAAAAAGGGTATAAGGGAAATTTTCTTTTTCCCACATTCCATAGTGCCACTTCCGAAACTCTTCTGAGTCAGTTCCTAAGCGAAGAGCTTCCAAGTAAAGCAAAAAACGATTGTTGAGCTCGGTAAATTGCTGGTCTATAACATTAAGTTTTTGAGTATTTTCTTCTTGAAAATAAGAAGAAACCAAAGAATTATTCTGAGAAATTAAATCTTTCATCCGAGAAGTAACTAAAAGTAAAGGGTCTTGACTCTGAGCTTCCTCCAAGGAAGCATTAATCTGCCAAAAAGCAAAAATAGCTATAACACCGATAGCTAAAGCCGCTAAAGTAAGGACAATGAAACCCAAAGAAATTTTTGTTCTAATTTGCAAGGTTTTTCCCTCCCTTTTTCCTATTTATCTTCTCTTTTTTAAGAAAAACCTTTCTCCAATAATAAGAATCGGCAAATAGGAGAAAAACTTTAGAGAGCAGGGAAAGTTTTTAAAAAGCAAATACTGTTGGTGGAAAAAACTCCACCAGTGCGCTGGAGAAAAAGGGAGTCTGCGACGCTAAAAACAAAAAAGGGAAGAGGGAAAGACAGCCTGCGGCGTAAAATCAAAAGATTGAAAAAATAAAGACCACGGAGGAAGGAAAAACCTTCCTCACTATAAGGGGGTAAACCCCCTATCACCCCCATTAAAAGATAAAATGCAAATAACAATACAAAAGATAAAATCTTACTGAAGGGAAAAGCATCCTTCAGTGGGGGAAACCCCCTATCACCCCCAAAAAAAACAAGGCCAAAGAAGCCAAAATTAACACGGAGAAAAAACGCCTCCGCGTTGTCACCCCTGAATGTTTCTGCAAGGAATCTAAATTATTTAAAGACAGAAGTCTTTGGATGCCCAATAAAAGATTGTGGGAATGACAGATGAGAATAATAAGAGGGTAGCGCACTTTTATGAACCCCAAGAGGCAAAATTTTGTAGTTTAACAATTTTTGCGGAATACTATAAGTTTTTTATTATATCAAAAAGAGTCTAATTTTTTTCTCCTTCATCCAGTTATCCACAAAAGTTAATAAGCTGTGAATAACTTGCCAGAAATTTACATTTGTGATTAAATTAAGAAGCAAAAAATCATCCCCCCTTCCCCCAGGGAAAAAAGGAGAGGAAAAATACTTTTTCTTTTATTTTCGGAGCTTTAGCTCCAAAGGTGTTTTTATCTCCCTGTGGAAAACCGGGGGATTAAAAAAAATAAAATGGGAGATTAAACCATGAAAGTCTCTCCAGAAGAGTTAGAGGATTTGTGGATAAAAACTTTAACTCTGTTAGAAAAACAAGTATCAGTACCAGAATACCGGGCTTGGGTAGAAAATACTCAACCTCTATCTTTACTCGATCATCGACTCACTATTGCTGTACCTAGTGAGTTATCTCGAGAAAAGATAGAGAAAAAATATTTGGAGGTCATCCGCTATGCTTTTCAAAAAGTGGCGGGAGCAGATTTTCCGGATTTAGAGATTGGGTTAGTAGTAAAACCGTCTACCTCAGCCGGGGGAGAAGAGAGGATAATTTTACCAGGAGAAGAAGAGAAACCTCATCTTAACCCCCGCTATACTTTTTCTACTTTTGTAGTGGGAAATAGTAATAAATTTGCTCATGCTGCTGCTATAGCTGTAGCAGAAAACCCGGCTCACTCTTATAACCCT
>JARRCQ010000011.1 GCA_029982105.1 Candidatus Atribacteria bacterium
GCTAAACAATAATTATTGTTTAGCAGCCTTTAAAAAGATGTTTATTATTAGTGATAGTTGGTTTTTTGCAGTTTCTCATTGACTATGCGTGTTTATCATAGAAGCGTTACAATTGAACGAAGGGATTGACTTTAAAATTAAGTACTATAAAATAAAGTTGTGTTTAGGTAAATTTTCTTGTGAGCTTTTTCTCAAAAACTTAAAAGTTTATTTAGCTTAAGAAAGGAGACCCAAAATGTCTTCAGAAGAAAAATTAAAGCTTTCAGTAGGTATTTGGTGTATGGGAGGAGTATCTGACCGATTCTTGCCCCAAGGGTATGAAGAACCTGTTAGTATTCAAGAACGTATTAAAAGAGTGAAGGAAGTTCCAGAGGTAGAAGCAATTGAGTTTTTTGATGATGAGCTAGAAAAAATCAGCCCTCAAGATTTAAAGAATTTTCTCGATGAACAAGGCTTGAAGGTTAGCTGTATAAATCTTAATACTCACTCTCGTCCTAAATGGCAACTGGGAGCATTGACTCACCGAGACCCTAAGCTTAGAAGAGAAGCAATAGACGCTGCAAAGAGAGTTATTGATTTAACTGATTTATTCCAGTGTAATTCTGTGGGTCTTTGGTTAGGGGTAGATGGTTTTGATTATCCTTTTCAGGTTGATTATAGAGTAGAATGGGATTTACTTTTAGAGTCTTTAAGAGAAATTACTGATTATAATTCTCAAGTTAAAATTGCCTTAGAATATAAATTAAAAGAACCTCGACAATATCTTCTGGTGGGAAACGCTTTTCGAGCTCTTTACCTAGTTAAAACTCTAAATCGGAAAAACTTAGGTGTTACAGTAGATTTTGGCCATGCTCTTATGGCCAAAGAAAATCCAGGAGAAGTGGTATCAATTCTATCTCGGGAAAAAGTTCTCTATAATGTCCATTTTAATGATGCTTATCGAGAATGGGATGATGACCTTATTGCTGGCAGTACTAATCTATATGAAACCTTGGAATTCTTATATTACATCGAAAAGTCTGGTTATCAGGGTTATTTAGGTTTTGATATATTTCCATATCGAATTCATCCGGTCAAGGCACTTCAATTGTGCGCTAAAAATACCTTAGATCTTTATAGATTGTTAAAAAGTATAGACCAGAACTCACTCCTAGAAGCTCAGGAAAAAATGGATGCAGCTCAAGCTCACGAGATAGTGAGGAAAGTATTTTTTAAATAGTTTTTAGCGGGGAAGAGACAGACACTTATATTTTCTTTTTTTATATTGGGGGTTTGTGTATGAGAATTTTTGTTTTGTTTAAGAAAACATAAAGAATCCCTGAAGAATTCCTCTTCCTCGCTAAAGTTTTTCTGGGGGAAAGAATTAAAACAAAAATTCTCATGAGCACTTGACCAAGATGGAGGAGTAAGATGTGGGCATTATTACAGGAAAATTTGGAAAAAAATAGTATCAGTTTGAGAGAAGTAGAAGAGCCTCAACCGGGGATAGGAGAAGTTAAAATTCGAGTTCGAGCAGCAGGTATATGCGGTACTGATATTCATGGTATATCCTCTCTTAATCCACCAGTAATTTTGGGGCACGAGTTTTCTGGAGAAGTAGTAGAAATTGGGCAAGAAGTAAAAAGAATAAAAGTGGGTGATCGGGTAACTTCTGAGACCACTATTTATCGTTGCGGAGTGTGTCCTTATTGTCGGGAAGGCTTTTTTAATCTGTGTCCAGAGAGAAAAGGTATTGGCTCAGGAGCTAATGGATCTTTTGCTGAATATATTGTGGTTCCTGAGTTTGCTGTTCATGTGCTGCCGGAAAAGCTATCTTTTGAAGAAGGAGCAGTGCTTGAGCCCCTGGCTTGTGCTACTCGAGGAGTTTTGGAACAAACTAGAATTGGAGGTAATGACAAAGTAGTAGTTCTGGGTCCAGGACCGTTGGGAATTTTAGTGAGTTGGGTAGCAAAAACAAGGGGAGCTTCGGTTATTTTGGTGGGCAAGCAAGAAGATGAGTTGCGATTTCAAGTAGCTAAGGAGGGAGAAGTGGATTACCTTCTTAACTTGGATGAAGTAAACATTAAAGAGGCGATTACACAAGAAATTGATCCTTATGGAGTTGATGTGGTCTTTGAATGTTCGGGGGCATTGCCAGCTGTATCTTTAGGCTTGGAAGTTCTGAAGAAAAGAGGTCGATATGTTCAGATGGGTATTATCCATAAACCAGTAATTGTTGATTTTGATCAATATCTCTTTTCTCGGGAGCTTAAGATTACTGGGTCTCGCACTCAAACTACATCCAGCTGGGAGAAAGCAATTAACCTTTTAGAAAATACTAATCTTCCCTTGGAAAAAATTGTTACTCATATCTTGCCTCTTTCCCAATGGCAAGAAGGATTTGAACTTACTAAAAATAGAAAAGCTATAAAAGTTGTTCTTAAACCTTAAGAGGAGATGATAAAGTGCTTTCCCTGGAAGATAAATTGGATATGTATAGAAAGATGTATCTTATTCGTACTTTTGAAGAGCGGGCTGAAGAACTTTATATGGAGGGAAAAATTTGGGGTACTTTTCACCTCTATGTAGGAGAAGAAGCAGTAGCGGTAGGAGCCTGTTATGCCCTCAGAGCAGATGACTATATTACTTCTACTCATCGGGGTCATGGTCATTGTATAGCCAAAGGTGCTGATGTGAAGCGGATGATGGCAGAATTATTAGCTAGGGATACTGGATATTGCCATGGGCTAGGAGGGTCAATGCATATTGCCGATGTGGAGAAGGGAAACTTAGGAGCTACTGGCATTGTAGGCTCGGGTATACCTATTGCCACAGGTGCTGCCCTGGGGTGTAAATTGCAAAACAATGATAAAGTGGTTCTTTGTTTTTTTGGTGATGGGGCAGCTAACACTGGAGCTTTCCATGAATCAGTAAATATGGCAGCTATTTTCCGCCTTCCTGTAGTATTTGTTTGTGAAAATAACATGTATGCTATGAGCTTTTCAGTGAAAAAAGCCTTTGCTCTTCCTGATATTGCTGAGCGAGCTAAAGGATATGGGATTCCAGGGGTGAGTATTGATGGAAATAATGTGTTGGAAATGTATGAAACTACTAAAGTAGCAGTAGAAAGAGCACGTCAGGGAGAAGGTCCAACCTTTATAGAAGCCCGAACTTATCGCTGGAAAGGGCATTCCAAAAGTGATCGGCAGTCTTATCGAACAAAAGAGGAAGTTCGAGAATGGATGAGTAAGGACCCTATTAAGTTTCTAGAAAAATATCTCCGAGAAGAAAAAGTTGGAGAAGAAGAATTAGAAAATATTAAAAAGCAGGTGGAAAGAGATATAGAAGAAGCGATAAATTTCGCTCTGGAAAGTCCTGAACCTACTTTGGAGGAAGCAAGGAGAATGGTTTATGCCTAATAGAGAAATTACTTATGCTGAGGCTTTACGAGAAGCTATACGAGAGGAAATGAAAAAAGATCCCAAGGTATTTCTTCTGGGAGAAGATATTGGAATATATGGAGGATCTTTTGGGGTGACTCAAGGGTTAATTGAGGAATTTGGCCCAGAGAGGGTAATAGATACCCCTATCTCGGAGATAGCCATCATCGGTGGAGCAACAGGAGCGGCGCTGGTGGGGATGCGTCCAATAGCTGAGATTATGTTTTTCGATTTTATGACTATCGGCTCAGACCAACTGGTGAACCAAGCAGCTAAAATCCATTTTATGTTTGGTGGGAAAGCCAAAGTTCCTATGGTAGTTCGTGCTCCAGCAGGTTCAGGAACTGGAGCGGCTGGGCATCATTCAGGGAGTCTGGAGTCTTGGTTTGCTCATGTTCCAGGGTTAAAAGTTGTAGCTCCTTCTACTTCTTATGATGCTAAGGGTTTATTAAAAAGTGCAATAAGAGATGATAATCCGGTGGTTTTTGTAGAACATAAACTCCTGTATAAAACTAAGGGTCAAGTTCCTGAAGAGGAATATTATATTCCTATAGGAAAAGCTGAAATTAAAAAAGAGGGCAAAGATGCAACGGTGATTGGTTATTCTATAATGATTCCTCGTGCTCTTGAGGCATCTAAGATATTAGCTCAGGAAGGAATTGACATAGAAGTAGTAGATATTAGAAGCCTTAGGCCTCTGGATACCGATACCATAGCTCGTTCGGTTAAAAAAACTAATCGGGCAATGGTGGTTTATGAACCTCCTCGCTTCGGAGGGTTTGGAGCAGAAATATCTGCATGGGTGGGAGAAGAATTGTTTGATTATTTAGATGCGCCAGTTGTCCGCTTAGGAGGAGAGGAGATGCCGCCTCCTTATAATCCTAATTTAGAGCGGAAAATAGTTCCTCAAATTGAGGATATTGTTCGGGAAATTAAAAAGTTGGTGGGATAAAAGCTGAGGTGATGATGAAATGGGAGTAATACACAAGTTTCAAAAATCTGATAAGGAATGGAATTGGGAAGGAGTAACTAAAAAAGATTATCCTTTGACTTCTGACCCCGGAGGAGCACGGGGGGTAAGCGTGCGTTGGCTCATTGGCAGGGAAGAGGGAGCTCCCTATTTTGCTCTTCGTTATTTTGAAGTTGAGCCAGGTGGCCAGACAGTTTTGGACCAACATCAGCATGACCATGGAGTATTCATTTTACGAGGCAATGGGACAGTGGTTTTAGGGGAAGAGAAAAAAGATGTATCTCCGGGAGACGTTATTTATATTCCTCCTGGAGAAGTACATCAATTAATTAATCGAGGAGCGGAGATATTTGGCTTTCTTTGTATCATTCCCAATAAAGAGCACTTGAAATCTATAGGAATATTATAGATTAAGATTACTGACTTTGGAGCGGATCTATGAAAGCCCTAAAATACTATGATAGAAAAACAGTGAAGATGGAGGAAGTACCTATTCCTCAGTTGGAAGATGATGAGGTTTTAGTGGAAACTAAGGCCTGTGGTATCTGTAGTAGTGATGTAATGGACTGGTATCGTGAGCCTCATGCCCCCACTTTTTTTGGTCACGAACCAGCAGGTGTAATAGTCGAGGCTGGTTCTATGGTTAAGGATTTTCAACCGGGAGACCGAGTTTTTGTCCATCATCATGTTCCTTGCTTTGTATGTCATTATTGCCGGAAAGGCAATTATTCTATGTGTCCGAGCTTCCGAGAAAATGGAATCTATCCTGGAGGGTTTTCCCAATTTATAAAAGTAAAGGGAGAAAATGTGAGAAAAGGGTTACTTATTCTGCCCCCTGCTCTTTCCTTTATTGATGCTACTTTGATTGAACCAATAGCTTGTTGCCTGCAGGCAATATATAGATCGGGAATTTCGGTAGGCGATACTGTGGTGATAATAGGTGCGGGATTTAATGGGTTGATTTTGACTTTTCTATCAAAGATTTTTGGTTCTCAAAAAACTATAGTAGTGGAACCAGATGAATTTAGATTGAAACTTGCTTCTCGCTTAGGAGCGGATGAAGGAATAAATCCTCACAGACAAAATACGATAGAAGCTATTAAGGAGGTAAATGGAGGAAAATTGGCAGACGTAGTTTTAGTTACTCCTCCCTTTCCCCAGGTAGTGGAAAGTTCTATATCATTAGTAGATCGAGGAGGAACTTTGGTTTTATACGCTCCTTCAGCTCCAGAAGAAAGCTTTGCTTTTCCCATTTATCAGGTGTATTTTTCTCAAATTACGATAAAAACTAGTTATTCGGCTTCTCCGCTTCTAACTAGAGAAGCACTGACACTGTTGAATAGTAATAGAAACGATATTAATCAGCTTATTAGTGTATATCCTTTTTCAGACTTTGAGAAAGCTTTTTCAGCAGTAAGGCATGATAAAACGTTAGTTAAAGTGGTTTTAGAATTTTAGGTTATTTTCAGTAAGGAGGCCTTAAGGCTAATGGACCAGCTTCTTTTAGGGGTAGACCTTGGCACTAGCAATGTTAAGGCAGTTCTTTTTGATACTCAAGGGAAAGTTGTTTCTTCATCGACTCGGGAATTGGCTATTGTTAGTGAACGATCGAGCGAGGCTGAGCAAGATATGGAAGAGGTTTGGCAAGAGACAGCTCAAGCTATTGCTCAGTGCATTGCTACCTCAGGAAAAAATTCGGCAGATATTGCTGCTTTGGGAGTAACCGGACAGGGAACTGGCTGTTGGTTGCTTGATACTCACCTCCAGCCCATAGGTCGAGCTATAATCTGGATAGATGGTAGAGCAGCGGAAATGATCGATGAGTGGAAGGACGATGGAAGGCATAGCCAAGCTTTTAATATGACCAGCAACTGTCTTTTTACCGGGTCACCAGTAGCTATTCTGGCCTGGTTAAAAAGACATCGGCCGGAAGTTTTAGAAAAAGCTCGATATTTTATGTTTGCCAAAGATTGGATAAAATTTAAGTTAACTGGAGTTATAGTTACTGACTCTTCTGATTTATTTATGTTGCCTCAGCCTATAGCCGGAGAAATTTCTCCCCTATTAAAAATGTTTGGCCTCTCTGATTTAGAGAGAATTATTCCTCCTGCAGAGAGCGCTTTCACAATTATAGGGAAAGTTGGAGAAGAGGCAGCTGCAGCTACTGGACTCCAAGTAGGCACTCCAGTAGTTAACGGTGTGGTAGACGTAGCTTCTTGTGCTATTGCTTTGGGGATTTTAGAATTTGGTCAGGTTTATTCTATTTTAGGTACTACTTGTTTTAATGCCTTTTTGAGTGATAAATCTAATAAACTTTTTGAACCTCCAGGGGTGGGAATTACTGTTTCTTATCCTCTAAAAGATGCATATCTTCGAGCAATGGGAACTATGGCAGGTACTTTAAGTTTAGACTGGTTTATAACCCGCTTTTTATCCGATCAAAAAGAGTTTTATTCTGAGAAAAGTTCATTGTTTTCTTTTTTAGAAAGTGAAGCTCAAAAGATTTTGCCGGGTTCAGAGGGAGTAGTGTTTCTTCCTTATATTAGTCCGGGAGGAGAAAGAGCTCCTTTTATTAACCCTCATGCTCAGGGAATTTTTTTTGGTTTACGCTATAACCATACCAGGTCTCATCTGTTGCGAGCAGTGTACGAAGGGGTAGCATTTTCTATTATGGATTGTTTTCGAGCTTTTTCCATTTCTTTTGAAGAAATGAAACTTACTGGTGGGGGATCTAAGAGTCCTTTTTGGTGTCAACTAATTTCAGATGCTTTGGCTACCAGAGTGGTGGTGCCAAAAACACAAGAATTAGGAGCTTTGGGAGTAGCTTTGATAGCTGGAGTGGGGATTGGCATTTTCCCCAACTTGCCAGAAGCTCATAGAACTACTTTTCAAGTTGATAGGGTTTTTTATCCCGATTTAGTATCTCATCAATTCTATCAGGAGAGATTTAGGATTTATCAGGATTTGAGAACTAAATTAGAAGATATTTGGAGTTTAAATGATTACCAAGTGGAGAAATTTAATCGGGGGATAAATAATGGTCGATAGTTATGATGAATACGAGCTGATGTGTGAAGTTGCTCGAATGTATTATGATGATGAGCTTACTCAGGATAAAATTGGAGAGATATTAGGTCTTTCTCGGCAAAAAGTATGGAGGATTTTAAAAAGGGCCAAAGAAGAAGGCGTTGTTCAAATTAGGGTAGAAGGTTCTTCTCAAATTGATTCTGAATTAGAGAATACTATCCGAGAAGGTTTTGGTTTGAAAGAAGCGTGTATAGCTCGAGTTTTTACCTCGGAAGAAAAATTGGTGGTGAAAAAAGTAGCCCAATTAGCCGCTTCTTATCTCAAGAAAAAAATTGAACCTTATCTTTCTTTAGGAGTAGCATATGGTCGGACTTTGTTTGAAATGACTAATTTTTTACCAGATAATCCGGTTATGGGATTACGAGTTATCCAAATTATGGGAGGATATGGCAAACTAAAGGGAGATATAATGGCAGTTGAGTTAGCTCGAAGGATTGCTCAAGCTTTTCATGGAGACGTGGTTTATCTTTTGGCTCCTGCTTTTGCTCAGGATCCCAAAGCTAAAGAGGCTATTGAAAATGAGGAGAAGATAAAACTGGTTATGGACTTAGCTAAGAAAGTAGATATGGCTTTAGTAGGGATTGGTGGTGTCTCTCCGATCTCGACTCTTATGGACACAGGAGAAATTTATTCTCAAGAAAGGGAAGAACTTCTAAAAAAAGGAGCGGTGGGCAATATTTGCGGTAATTTTTATGATATTGAAGGTAATCAGGTAAATAGCTCAGCTGATAAAAGGAGGATTTCCATTGCCTTAGAAGATTTAAGAAAAATACCTTTGGTTGTCGGGGTAGCTGGAGGAAAAAGCAAAGTGGAGCCTATTTTAGGAGCGCTGAGGGGCAAATTAGTTAATGTGCTAATAACCGATGAATTAACCGCTCAAGGTTTAGTGGAAAATTTAAAATAACTAAGATAGTAGTTTTTGCCTTTGTATGTATTTTTGCGCTTTTAATTTGTGGAGGAGCTATAGGGAGATTACACTCTTATAATTTACTGCAAGCTATCTCCTCTGGTGATGACCAAGATGGTGAGCACAAAGTAAGGGAATTTTAAAACAGCCCAACAATGATTGTCAATTTAGGAATTTTCGTATAAAATGAAACTTGCTAAGCTATGTGTTGGGTAAACAAAAGAAGATAGAGCAGGGAGGGTATTTATGCCATTTATAGAAATAAAGCCAGGTATCTATTGGGTGGGCGTTAATGACCATACTACTGACCTTTTTGAGGGATTATGGCCTATCGATGAAGAGGGAGTTTCTTACAACTCCTATCTAATTAAAGATGAGAAAGTAGCTCTGGTCGATTTGGCTAAATCCTTAAAAGTGGACGAGTTTTTAAGCCATATAGGAGAGTTGGTTGATTTTTCTCATATCGATTATATAATCCTGAACCATTTAGAGCCTGACCATACTGGAGTGTTAAATATTTTATGGAAATTGTCTCCTCAAGCTACTATTGTATGTTCTCCTTTAGCTCGAGAAATGGTTTCTTCTTTTTACGGGATTAAAGAACGGGTCAGAGTAGTAGGAGATGGAGAAGAAATCTCTCTGGGAGAAAAAACTTTGAAATTTTTCTCTACTCCGATGGTACATTGGCCGGAGACTATGATGACCTATGAAGTTAATTCTCAGGTTCTTTTCTCCTGTGATGCTTTTGGCGGTTATGGGTCGTTGCAAGGAGCGATATTTGATGATGAATGCAGCGACTTTGATTTCTATAAAAGAGAATCTCTGCGTTATTATGTTAACATTGTAGCCAAATTTAGTCCTATGGTGATTAAGGCCATTGATAAACTTTCCTCTTTAGCTCTAAATTTAGTAGCTCCTTCTCATGGTCTTATCTGGAGAAAGAACCCCTCTTTGATTATAAACTTATATCGTCAGTGGGCTAGCTATGCAGAAACAGGAGGAGAAAAGGGAATAGCTTTAGTTTATGGCTCTATGTATGGTAACACCGAGACTATGATGGATGCTATAGCGCGAGGGGTAGCAGAAAGTGGGATAGGAGTGGAGATTTTTGATGTTCGGAGAACTAATCCCAGCTACATTCTTCCTTCTCTGTGGGTAAACAAAGGGGTAATAATCGGAGCTCCTACCTATGAGACTGGCCTTTTTCCTCTTATGGCTCATCTTTTAGATTTGGCTGTTCGCAAAGGAATAAAAAATAAAAAAACGTTGTATTTTGGAAGCTATGGTTGGTCGGGAGGCGGAAGGAGAGAGTGGGAAAAATTGGTTTCTCCTCTTAACTGGGAGATAGTGAATAGTGTAGAATTTAAGGGTGGGTTTAATTCGGAGATTTTGACTCAAGGAAGAGATTTAGGTAGGGAATTTGGGAAAGTGATTAAAAATCTATGAAAAGGGGGAATATTCAATGTTAAGCAAGAAGTTAGAAGATGCCATTAACGAACAAATTAAAAACGAGCTTTACTCTGCTTATCTCTATCTGGCTATGGCTGCTCATTGTGAGCATAAGAATTTCAAAGGGTTTGCTAATTGGCTCAAGATTCAAGCTAAAGAAGAAGTCTCTCATGCTATGCGGCTATATGACTTTGTAAATGACCGGGGAGGAAGAGTAGTATTAGGTGCTATTAATCAGCCCCCGGTAGAATATCAATCTTTTACTGAGATGTTTGAGAAAGTTTTGAATCACGAGAAAGAGGTTACTGCTAAAATTAATCATTTGTATGATTTAGCTAAGGAAGAAAACGACTATGCCCTACAAGTACATCTTCAATGGTTTATAAATGAACAAGTAGAAGAAGAAAAGAATCCTGCAGAAATATTGGCTATGTTGCAACTTGCCGGAGAAAGCGGAAATGGCATAATGATGTTAGATCATGAACTGGGAGAAAGAAAAGATTAATTTAAAATTTTTAGAAATTTTTTGTTTTCCCTATTGACAAATTTTGAAAGGAATGGTAAAGTATGATTACCGCCGGTTCCGAGGAACTAAGCCGGAGGATGGAAAAGAGAGCTTCTTTTTTGAAAGATGAGAAGCTCAAAGCTGTAAGGTGGAAGTCCATCCTGAAGTTTCTCACCGAAAGGTGAGAAAGAAAAGGCTAATGTTCGTTGGAACCGGTGGCTTTTTTTATTTGTGCTTTAAAAATTACATATCTTAAGGAGGGTGGATTGTGGATACCGCGCATTTTATGGAATTGTGTAAAAATGGAACTCTTTCGGATATCCAGAACGCTGTTCAATCTGGAGCAGATGTTAATGCTTTAGATGATCATCTGCGTACTCCTTTGATGGTTGCTATTCGTTTTAATCCCTATCTCGAAGTCATCTCTTTTCTCATTCAGTCTGGGGCGGATGTAAATGCTAAAGACAAAGCAGGGTGGACTCCTCTTATGTTCGCTGCTCGTTTCAGTGCTAATCCTGAAGTAATAAAAATTCTTTTAGAAAAAGGGGCAGATGCCAAAGCAAAAGATAAAAATGGGAAAAAAGCTATAGACTATGCTCGGGAAAATCCTGCTATTTTGAATAGCGAAGTTCTATCCCAATTAGAAGAAATGGGAAAAGATTAGTACCTAATATTTAGGTATACTTTATAAACGGTAGTTATTCTGTCTTTCTACTTTTTTGTTCAATACTGGGGAAAGTTGTTTTTTTCTCTTATAATTTAAATCCCCGATAAACTATTCAGAAATGACAAATATACGGGGATAACTTCCTTTCTTTTGTAATGCTTGAGATTTGGTCGGGAATCTGTCTTTTCTGTCATTCCCAAAATCTTCTATTGGGGGATCCACATCCTTAAATATTTTAGACCCTGGCAATCCTTTGCCAGGGTTGCAGCACAGAGATGTCTTTAAAGTTTACGTCATAGGCTGTTTTTTAAATTGTGAGTTTATCTAAGATAGGAATATGGTTTTCCCTCAATATTTTTTCAGCCTCTGCCAATTTTTCTACCCGTAATACTACGTATGCTCTTTCTCCCTGAGGAGAAACAAAGGCATAAAGATATTCAATGGAGATATTTTGGTGAGTTAGAATACCTACTACTTCGGCTAATCCCCCGGGGCGGTCTTCTATTCCTACAGCTAAGACTTCAGTTAAAGTAGCAGCAAAATTCTCTTTTTTCAATTTTTCTACTATTTCTTCCGGATTTTCGGCGATAAATCTTAGAACTCCAAACTCCGCAGTATCAGCTAAGGAAAGCGCTCGAAGATTTATTCCCTCTTCTTTAAGTTTGTAAAGCACTTCGTAGAGGCTACCTGGTCTGTTTTCTAAAAATACTGATATCTGTTTCATGAAATCTCCTCCTTTTTTCGCAAATCTATAATTCTTTTAGATTTTCCCTCGCTGCGAGTAATACTTTTAGGTTCGAGTAATTTTACTTCGCAACTTAAGTTTAATTCGGTTTTCAATTTTTCCTCAATTTGTTTTTTTAATCCTTCTAGCACTTTTATCTGGTCAGAGAAAAACTGAGGGGCAACTTCTACCTGGACCTCAATTTGGTCTAAGAAGTTTTCTCGGGTGAGGACAATCTGATAATATGGTTCTACCCCCTCAAAACTTAAAATGACGCTTTCAATTTGAGAAGGATAAACATTTACTCCCCTTATAATGAGCATATCATCAGTACGAGAGAAAACTCTTTTCATTCTTACCAATGTTCTTCCACAGGCGCAGGTCTCGTAGTTAAGAGAAGAAATATCTCCAGTACGGTAACGAATTACTGGAGTACCTTCTTTGGTAAGGGTGGTAAAAACTAATTCCCCCTCTTCTCCAGGAGGAAGAGTTCTTCCTGTTTGAGGATCAATTATCTCAGGAAGAAAATGGTCTTCAGAGATGTGTAACCCTTCTTTTGTCTCACATTCAAAAGCTACTCCTGGTCCGATGACTTCGCTTAACCCATAGATATCAAAAGCTCGGATGGGCAATCTTTTCTCTATGTCTTCCCGCATTTCTTCTGACCAGGGTTCAGCTCCAAATACCCCGATGCGCAAACTGCTTTCTTTCCAATTGATATTGTTTTCTCTGGCTACTTCGGCTAAATAAAGGGCATAAGAAGGAGTACAAGCCAAGACAGTTATTTGCAAATCTTTCATAATCTGGATTTGGCGAAGAGTGTTACCGGCAGAAGCAGGCACTACCGTAGCTCCCAAATTTTCTGCTCCATAGTGAATACCTAATCCTCCAGTGAAAAGACCATATCCAAAAGAGACCTGAATAATATCTTCTTCATCTACTCCATAGCTAGAAAGCGCTCGAGCAGCAAGCTCTGACCAGGATTCTATATCTTTTTTGGTATACCCCACTACTGTGGCTGTTCCTGTGGTTCCTGAAGAAGAATGGACTCGCACCACATTACGCAAGGGTTCCGCTATGGCTCCAAAAGGATAAGCTTGACGGAGGTCTTCCTTGGTAGTAAAAGGTAGATGAGAGAGGCAAGATAGAGAATTGATATCGTAAGGATTAATTTTTCTTTCTTCCAGTTTATTACGGTAATAAGGTAAATTGTGGTAAGCACGAATAAGAACTTTTTTTAATCTACTGAGCTGGATTTTTTCTAACTCTTCCCGGGGAAGGAGTTCGTAATATTCATCCCAGAGCGGCGTTGTTCTCACCCCTTTTTGATTGGTATTTTACCACTTTATCGGTATTTATAAATAATTCACCGAGAAAATCGTTGAAGAATTTTTCTCTACCAAAATTCTTATTTAAGCCTTGAACCTCTTTTTGTTTCGTGTTAAAATAAACACAAATCAATCAAGTTCGTGCAGAACAACTTTCGAATGACGGAGACAAATGGATAAAAGTGAGCGTTTAGCTAAAATATTAGAAATTTTAAGGACCGAAGGTAATGCCTCTACTAAATATTTAGCTAATGTTCTGCAGACATCAGAAGCTACTGTAAGAAGAGATTTGGCCGAACTTTCCTCAGAAAATAACCTTCCTATAGAGAGAGTCCATGGAGGGGTTATCTACTCTTTAGAAAAAGCTGGGTCGGAACCTATGTTTGATTTAAAACTTTCTCAGCGAGTGGAAGAGAAAAAAAAGATAGCTAAGTTAGCAGCTAATTTGGTAGAAGATAGAGATACGGTGATTCTGGATTCAGGCAGCACTTGTTTCTATTTGGCTAAAGAGTTGGTGAGGAGGAGGGGGCTAAAGGTCGTTACTGTAGATGTAAAAATAGCAGGGGAATTAGCTAAATATCCTAACATACAAACTATTATCATAGGGGGAGAAATAAGGCCGGGTTATTTTAGTGTGGGAGGAGAGATGGCAGTAAGATATCTTGATGAAGTTAGAGCAGAGAAGGGGTTTATAGCTACTGACGGATGGGATTTAAGCGGCACTTACAATTCTTCTACCTTCGAAGTGGGAGTAAAAAAGATGATTATCAAAAATTCCATCAAAACTTTTCTCATAGCTGACTACACTAAATATGACCGGGTGGCATTTGTTAAAGTAGCTGACTTAGAACAGTTCGAAGGCATTATAGTTGATAGCCCTCTGCCAGAAGAAGTTTTAGATGAGCTTTCGGGAAGAAACATAAAAGTATTTTTATAAGAGGACAAATAGCTTGCAATGTATTTTAAGGATAAAAGTGTAAAAACTATTTGTTGTGATTCAGTTTGTAGTTTTGCAAATTTCTAGGGTTTTTATTTAGAGTTACTAGCTGTTTACTAGAAAGCTTTTAACTTAGGTTTTAAACTTGAAAGGAGGACAAATATGACTTCTAAAAAACGAGTAATAACTTCCCTTAATCATGAAGAACCGGATCGGGTTCCGATTTATGCTAGTTTTACTCCTGAATTTGCCCAACGTCTGCGTAATCATCTTGGTTTACTGAATTTGGACCCTCTTAATCCTTTTGGGGGAGAAGTTCACGATTTAGAAGAAATCTTGGGGCTAGATATAATCCAGTATGCAGTAGGAATAGGTAATTCTTTCTATGCTTCAGAAGAGAAAGAA
>JARRCQ010000012.1 GCA_029982105.1 Candidatus Atribacteria bacterium
AGAAGGCTCTTGCTTTTCTTATGAGACAATTCATTTTAAAAAGTAATTAGAGTTTTTATTGCCTCCAACTTCTTTTCCCCTATACCTTTTACCTTAAGAAGGTCCTCAGGGCGGGAGAAAGAACCATTCTGTTCCCGATATTCAATGATCCGCTGAGCAATTACCTCTCCAATCCCAGGTAAAGATTCTAATTCTTTTTGAGAAGCAGTATTAACATTTATCAGCTGAAGAGCTGGTTGCACTTGAGATACAGTGGTTTTTCCCTCTGGAGAGGATAAAAAGAGAGATGAAGGAATAGATATCCTTTGTCCATCATAAACCGGGAGAGCCAAATTCAAACTTTCAGTTTGAGCATCCTCCCTCGTTCCTCCCGCTAATTCTAAAGCTTCAAAAATGCGAGTTCCAGGTGTAACTTGGTAGATTCCCGGAGAATTTACCGCTCCATCCACTTGAATAACTAACAATGTTTTCTCAGCATTATCACTAACCTTGGGAGGATAAAAATTTTTCCCAGCTATGAACCCTAAGCCTAAGGCAGTTACCAAAGAAATTAAAAGAAGCGCTAATCTCTCCTGCCGAGAAAAGTCCACATCATCCCACCACTAAATTAATCAGCTTATCCGGCACATAGATACTCTTCTTTATCTCTCCATGATTGAGCCAATTTTTTACCTTCTCATCTTGTAAGGCTTGGGTCAAGACTTCTTCTTTAGAAGAACCTCGAGGAACCACCACTTTACTACGCACCTTACTGTTGATTTGTACTATAACTTCTACTTTTTCTTCATATAATTTTTCTTCTTGATAAGTAGGCCAGCTTTCTGTAGAAAGCAAGCCTCTTTCCCCCAAGAGCTGCCAGAGCTCTTCGCTCAGGTGAGGAGCAATGGGATTTAAAAGAGAGACCAAGGTTCGAGAGGCACAAATCAGCATCTCTTTATCCTTAGAATTAGCTCCCCTTTCTTCCACCAATCGCATATAATCACTCATCTCATTTAAGAGCTCCATTAAAGAGCTAATAGCGGTATTAAAATGAAATTTTTCTTTAATATCTCTCGTAACTCGAAAAACAGTTTGATGTATTTTACGCTCCAATGCCTCTATCCTTTGTTCATCTGTTTCCGATTTTTGCAATGGAAGTTCTACAATCTCATTCACTACTCTCCATACCCGATTGAGAAAACGGAAAGCTCCCTCCACCCCGTGGTCCGACCACTCCATATCTGCCTCCGGAGGCCCGGCAAAAAGTATGAATACTCTTACCGTATCAGCACCAAAACGGCTAATAATTTCCCGAGGACTTACCGTATTCCCTTTAGATTTAGACATCTTAACTCCGCCTTTGGTAATCATACCTTGAGCAAAAAGATTAGAAAATGGTTCCCGGAATTTAACCAAACCTAAATCGTTAAGCACTTTGGTAAAAAACCGAGAATATAGGAGGTGAAGAATAGCATGCTCTACTCCTCCTATATATTGATCTACTGGCATCCAGTAATCAACATTTTCTTTAAGGAAAGGTTCATTCTTCGCTTTTGGAGAAGTATAACGCAAATAATACCAGGAAGAGCAAACAAAGGTATCCATAGTATCAGTTTCTCGTTTAGCCTTTCCTCCACAGCGAGGGCAAGTAGTATTGACAAATTCCGAGCTTCGAGCCAAAGGAGAAGGGCCACCAGGCACGAAATCCACGCTTTGAGGCAATAATACCGGTAAATCTTCTTCCGGAACTGGCACTTCGCCACAGTGTTCACAATATACTATGGGAATGGGCGCCCCCCAATAACGTTGCCGAGAAATTAGCCAATCTCGCAAACGATAAGATACTGCACCTTTGCCTATCCCCTTTTCTTCCAAAAACTCTATTACTTTCCTTTTTCCTTCCTCAGAAGGCAAACCAGAAAAAGGACCAGAATTTATCATAACTCCAGGCTCAGCAAGACAGTATTCATCCCCTTCTATCTTTTTAATCACTGGCTTGATAGGAAGACCATATTTCTGAGCAAACTGATAGTCGCGCTCATCGTGTGCTGGAACGGCCATCACCGCCCCCGTTCCATATTCTAAAAGGACATAGTCAGCTATCCAAATGGGAATTTTTTCTCCATTTACCGGATTTACAATATCCTGGCCGATATACATTCCTTCCTTTTCAGTAATATCAGAAAGACGTTCCACTTCACTTTTCCGAGCCATTTTCTCCCGAAATTCTTTTACTCTTTCTTCATAAGAAGTCCCAGCTACTAACTTATCTACCAAAGGATGTTCAGGGGCCAACACAAAGAAGGTCACACCATAAATAGTATCAGGACGGGTAGTAAATACGGTAATTTTTTCATCGTTATTCAGTAGAAAATCAACATATGCTCCTTCGCTTCTGCCTATCCAGTTCTTTTGCATGGTCAAAACTTTTTCCGGCCAGCTCCCTAAAAGAGCCATATCTTTTAGCAAATCCTCAGCATAACGAGTAATTCGAAAATACCACTGATCAAGTTTTTTGCGAACCACCGGTGTTCCACAGCGCTCGCAAGCACCATCTACCACCTGTTCATTAGCTAAAACAGTAGAACAAGAAGGACACCAGTTTACCAGTCCTTCTTTTTTATAGGCTAAGCCATTTTTATAAAAAAGGAGAAAAAACCATTGGGTAAAACGATAATAATCAGGCTCACAAGTTATGACCTCTCTTCTCCAATCATAACTGATACCCAATCTCTTCAATATTTCCCTCATCCGGTTAATTTTATCTTGCGTCCAAACAGCGGGATGGATACCGTGTTGAATAGCAGCATTCTCTGCTGGCAAACCAAAAGCATCAAAACCCATAGGATGTAAGACATTATAGCCTCGACGCATAAAATAGCGAGCTGCCACATCTCCAATGACATAATTCTTAACATGACCCATATGAGGGTCACCAGAGGGATAAGGAAACATTTCTAAAACATAGTATTTTTCCTTATTTTTATCTTCCTCTACCTCGAAAATCTTCTTCTCTTGCCATATTTTTTGCCACTTAAGTTCTATCTCTGTAAAGTTGTAATCCTGGAGCACTTTTAAACCTCCCATTAAAAAAAGCTCGCCCCCTTGGGGGGGCGAGCTTATCATCTGGTGGAGCTGACGGGAGTTGAACCCGTGACCTTCTCCACGCCAAGGAGACGCGCTCCCAACTGCGCTACAGCCCCTCACCTTTTAAAGCCCTATACATTATACGCAAATCCCCTCTATCCGTCAATGAGTTTCAGCCACCAATTTACTCAAAACTGCTTCCTCAAAAATTTGCCGTAGATTATCCTTGCTTACTCCTGAAAATACTTTCTCGTTAATCCGAATATTAGGACCCTCGGTACATTTCTCCAAACAGAAAGTGGCTCCCACACTCACTCTATCTTCTACTCCATATTCCTTAGTTAATTCTAACAGCTCTTGCAGAAGGTCATAAGAGCCCTTAAGGTAACAGCTAGTACCTACACAAACCGCAATATCTACTTTCTGCGCACTTTGAGCTTCTTGAATACGAATCATCTCGTTGCTTATTCGACGGCGAGAGTAATAGTGAGTATGAAGATGATGTTCTGCAACTTCACTATTAGCCTCCTTCAACCATTTTTCGTATAAGAACTTAATGGAAGGATTGTCTTGAGCTTTGCGAACTACGCTCAAACGGTCAGCATTATAGAGACCTTCGGCCCTGCGGCGTAAAACTTCCTGATAATCAGGATACTCAAGTGGCATTCCTCCACCCCCGATACAACCTCCGGGACAATTCATCACTTCTACAAAGTCATAATATCTCTCGCCACTTCTCATATCTTTTACCAGCTTCTGAGCATTAGCTAAACCATGAACAATAGCTACTTTGACCTTCCTTCCATCAAAATCTACTTCTGCTTCTCTTACGCTTCCCATACCTCTTACTCCCTTAAATTCTACTTCTTTTAGTTCCTGACCGGTCAAGCGTTCATAAGCGTATCTTAAGACTGCCTCTGTTACTCCTCCTGTTACTCCAAAGATAACTCCTGCTCCACTTCCTGCTCCCAAAGGAACATCAAAAGGAACGGGTTCTAATTGCTTAAAATCAATATTAGCAGTTTTTATCATTCTAATAGTTTCTTGAGCAGTCAAAACCATATCTACATCAGGGACTTCATTGTGAACAAATTCCGCACGTCGAGCTTCAAATTTCTTGGCCGTGCAGGGCATTATAGAAACAGACACTATTTTCTCTAAAGGCACATTTTCCACTTGATAGATGAAATTCTTAATCACTGAGCCGAACATTTGCTGCGGAGAACGAGCTGAGGAAAGATTTTCCAAATAAAAAGGATAATTTCTCTCCGCATATATTACCCAGGAAGGGCAACAAGAGGTAAACTGAGGAAGTCTCTCTCCTTTTTGTAAACGTCTAAAAAATTCTTCAGCTTCTTCTATTACAGTTAAATCGGCACTAAAAGCAGTATCATAAACCCGATCAAAACCAATTTTCTTCAGAGCAGCAACAATTTTACCTGTAGTGATTTCTCCAGGAGGAAGACCAAAAGCTTCTCCTATGGCTACTCGCACCGCCGGAGCAATTTGAGCCACTACCATTAAATCAGGATTAAGAACTGCTTTCCAGGCGTTATCTACTTCCGACTTTACTACCAAAGCACCAGTAGGACAACGAACAGAGCATTGACCGCAATAAACACACTCTACTTCTGACAACTTTTTTCCAAAAGCGGGTTCTACTTTAGTTCGAGAACCTCGCTGAGTAAAATCATAAATTCCAATGTTTTCTATTTCTTTGCAAGCTCTCACACAATCTCCACAGAGAATACAGCGATTTGGGTCTCGAACTAAAGAAAATGTAGAAGTATCCTTAGGTAACTTCTCTTCTCTCTCTCCAAATCGAACTTCATCTATTCCCAAGGAAGCAGCGATGGATTGCAGACGACAGTTAAGATTTCTCTCGCAAACAGTGCAATCTCTTTCATGATTAGCCAAGTAGAATTCCACCATCATACGCCGAGCCTGAAGGACTCGAGAAGTAGTAGTTTTTATCACCATCCCTGGCTCAGGCGGAGTAGAACAAGCAGGCATAAGACCTCGCCCTTCTATTTCTACCAAACACATTCGACAAGCTCCATAAACACTCAAATCCGAATGATAACAAAAAGTGGGAATTTCAATGTTGGCTTTTTTTGCCACTTCTAAAATATTTCTTTCACCATTTAAAGCTATTTCTTGCCCATCTACTACTACCTTTTTAGCTATTTTTTCATTCATTTTCTTTTTTCCTCCATTCCACGGTTATGGAATCATAAGGACAGGCTTCAAAACAAGCCCCGCACTTGGTGCACTTTTCCTGATCTATGACATAAGGCACTCGAGGCCGACCAGAAATACAGGATACCGGGCAGACCCGAGCACATTTGGCGCAAGAACGACATTTTTCGGGGTCAATTCGATATTCTCTCATAGCCTGGCAAACGTGAGCAGGACATACCTTATAAACCACATGGTCTAAATACTCATCCCGGAAATAACGAAGAGTGGTAAGAACAGGATTAGGAGCAGTTTTACCTAAACCACACAGAGAAGCATCTCTTACCACCAAAGCAGTTTCTTCTAAAAGTTCCAAATCAGAAGTATTAGCCTCCCCTTTCACTACTTTTTGCAACAAGCCTAACATATGTTTGGTTCCTTCCCGGCAAGGAACACATTTACCACAAGATTCATTCTGAGTAAAGTTCATGAAGAAGCGCGCTACTTCCGGAATACAGGTGTCTTCATCCAGCACCACTAACCCGCCAGAACCCATAATGGCTCCCGCCCCAGACAGAGAATCATAATCAATAGGTAAATCAAGATGCCTCTCAGTTAGACACCCCCCCGATGGTCCTCCAATCTGCACCGCCTTAAACTTCTTATCGTTTTGTATGCCTCCTCCAATATCAAAAATTAAATCTCGCAAGGTAATACCCATAGGGACTTCTACCAGACCGGTATTTCTAATTTTGCCGGCCAGAGCAAAAGTTTTAGTTCCTGCACTGTTTGTCGTACCAAAAGAGCGAAACCAATCTGCTCCTCGAAGCATAATTACCGGTACGTTAACCATAGTTTCTACATTATTGATTATAGTAGGTTTACCCCATAGGCCTCGATAAGCAGGATAAGGAGGACGAGGGTTAGGCATACCTCTTTTCCCTTCAATAGAAGATATTAAAGCTGTTTCTTCTCCGCAGACAAACGCTCCCGCTCCTTCCCGAACTATAATTCGGAAAGAGAAATCACTACCTAAAATGTTATCTCCTAAAAACCCAGCTTTTTCAGCATCTTCTACGGCTTTTCTTAAGTGCTTTACTGCCAGAGGGTACTCAGCCCGGACATAAATATATCCCTCCTGTGCCCCTATAGCATAACCAGCAATAGCCATACCTTCTAAAACAGAATGAGGATCTCCCTCCATCACACTTCTATCCATGAAAGCTCCCGGATCGCCTTCATCACCATTACAGATAACGTACTTTTTATCTGCTTTAACCACCCGAGCAAATTGCCATTTTCTTCCAGTGGGGAAACCTCCTCCTCCTCTTCCTCGCAAACCTGATTTAGTAATTTCTTCTATAACCTCATCAGGGGTTTTTTCACTTATCACTCGGGCCAAAGCTAGATACCCATCTCGCGCTAAATATTCATTCAGATTCTGAGGATCAATAGTACCACAGTTGCGGAGAGTAATCTTTACTTGTTTTCGGTAAAAAGGCACATCTTTAAAATGAGACCAATACTGAACTTTTCCATCTACTTCCTCTTGGTAAACCAATCTTTCTACTACTTCTCCATCTTTTAAGGTCTTTTCTACTATTTCTTCCACATCTTCAGGCTTAACTCTCAAGTAAAGAATTTCTTCCGGCTCTATTCTAACAAGAGGCCCAGCTTCACAAAGTCCCATACAACCAGTTTTAACTAAGCCAGGATTCTCTTCTAACTTTTCCACTTCTGCTGCTATTTTTTCTCTCTCTATCGCTTCCTTAAAGGCGTCAAACACTTCCTGTGCCCCTTTAGCTAAACATCCCAAACCTCCACAAACCAAAACTTTCTTCTTCCCAGTTTTATTTTTTAATTCAGCAATGTATTTTTCTAATTCTTCCCGAGTTTCAAACCGCATCTACTTTCTCTCCTTCCCCTAATAAGTGCTCAACAAGTTGCTGTACTTTTTCTTCATCCATTTGGCCATAAACTTCTTCATCTACCATAAGAGCCGGAGCTAAAGCACAAGCTCCAATACAAGCCACCGTCTCCACAGTGAACATCAAATCTGAGGTGGTGCTTTCTCCTTCCTTTAACCCCAGATTTTCTCGAACTGCTTTTAAAACTTGGAGAGAGCCTTTTACGTGACAAGCCGTACCATCACAAACTCTAATGATATGCTCACCTTTGGGCTCAAGAGAAAATTGAGCATAAAAAGTAGCCACTCCATAAACTTGCGCTGGAGAAATTTGTAGAGCTGTTGCAACGTAGGTCAATATCTCTTCTGGTAAATATCGATACTCGGACTGAATTTCCTGCAATATGGCAATTAGGTTGTCCACATTATGGGAATACTTCTCCAAAATAGCGTTGACTTTTTCAAACTGACGACTGAGAACTAAACTTCCTTTTTCTGTTTCCATTATGCTACCCCCTTGGTTATAAAACCTTACTTTTTCAGTAATATTCCAAAATAACTGTTTTTCCTCTCTTTTGCAATTCATTAACTATATCTTCTAAAAGTCGAGCTTTTAGAGAAAGTTCTCCAGAAAGTTTAGGATTTTGGTGAGCCACGTTTATAGCTCTTCCTCCTATAAAGTTAATCTCGTCTGCCTCCAACAAAAGGGAAAGCAATCTACTAGCCCCATCGTTCCGATAAGTAACTTCTTCCAACTTCGCTCCTTTACGCAATTGGCGGAGAACCGCAGCTAAAGTTAAGATTCCTTCAGTTAGCAAATCTACTCCTTCCATTAATCCCACCGGAGGAACATCTTCCTGTATAGAGCTTAAATCGACTTTTATCTCTTTGCCCAAAACCCGAGCCAAAATGTTTCCGGTGGTACCACCACAAACTGCCTTCTTACCTGGAAATTCCATCACTCTTTTAACTATATATTCATCTAAAGCCGGATCTTCAGGGGGGCCAGCCCATACTATTAGATAGCGAGGAAGGCGTATTTTAGCTACCACACAGGTAGCGTCATCACCTAATTTATCTTGATAAAGTCTTTTAGTGGTAGCTATTACCTTATTAGCTAAAGTCAGAGCATCCAATTGGTCATTGACGGTATTTTCTAAAAAAGAGGCAATCTTTTCCCACCTCCATCCTAAATTCCATAGCCCTCCAATCCCGGCATGAACCACTCCATCAGTTATGCCTACAATCCAATCATTTTTTTGTAATCTCATTCGAGACTCTAAAACTATTCTTTTGCCTATTTCTCTTTCTTTTCTATCCAAATGCATCAATCTTCCATTACGTAACCAAAAAAGAGGAGGATTGTCAAACTCTGCCACATAAGTTTCTCCATTATAGAGTATTTGCAATACTGAAAAAGTACTATAAGCAATTTTTCTTATTTTGCAAACTGGTAGAGTTTCTACTAAAGTATCTATCACCTCTTCTAAAGTAGACTCTTTTTTAAGCATAGAGACGATAATCTTTGAAGTTAAGGTGGAAAGAATATTAGCTTTTACCCCGCTGCCCAAACCGTCGGACCAGGCTAATATGGTAGACTTATCTCCTTTATCGTAATTTACGCTATCTCCACAAAGTTCCTCTCCCCACTTGGGAAGCTGAGCTTGAGCAAATTCTACAAAGAGGTCCTTCACTCCTCTACTGATTCTCCCCGTAAAATTTTCATTAATTTATTCAGAAGTACTTTAGTTTCCGCAGTAGTTTCTCCTAACAAACTGGCAATTTCTTGAGCTACTCTCATCTGGTTAGTAATAACCTGCTGAGCCTTCTCTAAAGTCTTTTCTTTAATTTGTTCCATTAAAACTTCTCTTTCCTTTTCTTTAGTTAAATCTACAAATACTCCCATAAGAAGCCGGGATTTCTCTAAATAAAAAACAGATAACTGAGTATAAAGATTTTGATATTGAGGATAAAATACTTCTTTAGTAACTGCTTTTTTAGTACGCAGTACCTCCACAAAAGGAGAAGGATCAATGATTTGATCCAGCTTACCTCCCACTACCAATTTTCCTGTAAGGCCTAACATTCTCCGAAGAGCTGGATTAACATCCACAATACGCAGTTCTTCATCAACCAGTACAATACCATTAGGAGTCACAGCAATTAAAAAACTGGAAAAGGACTCTGCTTTGGCCCGCATAAAAGGAATACACATTTCTGCTTCTGCCATTCCTTGATAAACTGCTTGAGCTTTTTCTCGACAGGTATTATACCCACAAGCACCACAGTTCAATTCGTCCTGAGGAGAAAATTTACCAGTAAGAGATAAAATCCTTTTTATTTCGTCTTCTGGAACCTCTGGCCGAAGCACAGGATGAGGTGCAAAGTCTCTACTAAAGCTGGGAAGAGAAATAACTTTTTTCTCTGGTGGAAGGTTAGAAATCATCTTAGCTTTTTCTGTGTAGTCAATGACTTTTTTCCGTCTCTCGTAAGGAGAGAGCAAAGATTGAAGTACTGGCCCATCAATACATCCGCCCTCGCAAGACATCATCTCCACCATTCCGAAATCAGTTTTAGCATTTTTTAGGTCATCTAAAAATTGACGACAACGGTCAATTCCAGTTATTACCATAACCTCACGGGACAAAATCCCGTTATCCAAAGAAGCAGCTTTTAATAGCCCTCCTTCTACAGGAAAAGCTCTCCCCCATTCTACCAAGGATGAATCTATTTCTTTTTCCTCTAATGTAGAAAGAGAGATATTTTCTTCCTGCAACCAAGTTTTTAATTCTTCAAAAGTTAAAACTGCATCTACTTCCCCTTTTATTTCTTCCTCTTCAATTTCTGTTTTTTTAGCAATGCAAGGGCCGATAAAAACTACTCTTACTTTTTCATACTCTTGGTGGATTAAACGAGCATGGGCAACCATAGGAGAAACTACCGGAGCAAGATAAGGAATATATTGAGGGTAATATTTATAAATCAAAGCATTGGTAGCCGGGCAGGAACTGGAAATAATATTTTTTTTCCCCTCACTCAAAAGTCGAGCATGTTCTTTAGCTACCCACTCCGCTCCTTCAGCTGTTTCTCGCACTTCCTGAAAACCCAATTTTTTCAAAGCTGCTACTACTTGCCCTTCCGTTCCTTCTGAAAATGCAGCTACAAAAGAAGGAGCCAGACTAACCACCACCGGATCTTCTCCTTGGAGTAACTCTTGAACGCGAAGGAGATCGTTTTGAATTTTTTTGGCATCTTGAGGACAAACTAAAACACAGCGTCCATCTTTTATACACCTTTCATCTACGACCTCAGCATGCCCTAAACTCACCCGGATAGCCTTTACTGGGCAATTACGTATACACTTATAACAATCCCGACATCGAGCTTCAATGGTGCTAATTACTCCCATCAGCACTACCTTCCTCTAATTTTTTCAAAACCTTCTCTTCAAAAACTTGTTTGAAATTTTGGGGAGAAACTCCACTGAGTATTTCCTCGTCTACCATCACCGTAACCCCATCTTCGGTACATCTTCCCAGGCAAAAGTTACCTTTTAGTTCTATTTGATTTTTCAGACCCAATTCCTCAATCAACTCTTCACAGATTCTTATAATTTCGTAAGCTCCTTTTAAATGACAAGAGCTACCCACACAAACCGATACAGTAATCATCTTCGCCCTTTCTTTGAAAGAGAATATATAACTTCTTGGTAAAGTAACAATTCCCAGGTACAAACTTTGACATAAAAATAGAGGGAGCAAAATCGCCTCCCTCTCCTTTTATAATTTTACTTAATACAAAATAAATTAATTAAATTATATTTAGCTAATCATTATAACATAAATTTAGACTTCTAAAACCCACACTTCCAGATTAGCAGGAAGATTTTCTTGAGTAATTTCTATTTCCTAACTATTCAATTTTTTAACCTCTTGAAAACCCCGCAAAAAAGGTTCTACAGTGCTGATTTCCATCTGGATATATTTAGTTCGATAATGCATTGGTATTACGATACGAGGAGAAAGCTTAGAAACCAGCTTTTGAGCTGCGGAAGCATCAATAGTGAAAACCCCACCTACTGGAAGCAACAAAATATCTACTGGTTTCCAGGAAGAGATTTCCTCATCCGAGGGTATCATTCCTAAATCTCCAGTATGAATTAAAGACATGCCTTCCAGCTCCAGCCGAGAAACATTGTTTCTTCCTCGTTTTTTCCCTCCTACTTCATCATGAAAAGTAGAGAAAACTTTTATTTTAATCCCATCTTTTTCATAAACTCCTGGCTCTTTAATTATTTCAGGATGCCCCTTTATTAAAGAGACATTGTTGTGATCAAAATGGTCATGGCTCACTATAACTAAATCTGCTTCTACCTGAGGTAAAGAATAACCCACCGTAGCATCAAAAGGGTCAAAAACTACTTTTTTGTCTCCACTCATTACTAAAAAGAAAGAGTGCCCAAACCAACGAATTTTCAATTTTATCACCTCCTCTGTTTATTTTATCATAATTAAATAACCAAAAGTTTTCCTATTTTTTCCTTCTCTTGAGCGGTTCTAGGAGGCCTAAACCATAAAAAGAGGGAAGCTTTCTTACCAACCCCCAAAGCAAAGAAAAAGACAAAAGCTTAAAAGTTCAAAACTACTGAGAGAAAAAACATCCCTCAGTGGGAAAAAGATTCCTTATAACCCCGAAGAAAATGAAAATCTGAAAAAACAACTAAGGAAATTATAGTATCCCTTGCCTCATCACGATCTCCCATTTTTGACTTCTGATGCAATTTACTTTTTTAAAGTTTTAACAATTTAACCAGTTTTGCGGGATACCATAACCAGACTTTTTTCCCATTGATAAGTAGGATATACTATTACCTATGAAAGAAGAACGGTCTAATCTATTAGTTGTTAAGTCCGATATTTCCTTACTTTTAGCCAATCTAATATGGGGAGCTACTTTTGTTACTATGAAAAATCTTTTGGAGAGCGTTCCTCCCCTTACTATTCTTTTTTGGCGATTTGCTATTGCCACTTTGTTGCTTCTTCTCATTTCTCTTGCTTCTAAATGGCAGGATATCAACTGGGCTGGCGGCATTTTCTTGGGAATCTCTCTTTTCGCCGGTTACCTATTTCAGACTTGGGGATTGATGTACACTACTCCTGCTCGTTCTGCTTTTATAACTGGCTTAAGCGTAATACTTGTACCACCTTTAGCCTTTTTGTTTCTCCGATCCTCAATTGACCGATTTTCAATAATAGGAACAATAGTATCTCTACTTGGCCTAGTGCTTTTAACCTGGCAAAAAGGAGAAACAAAATCTATTTTCCTTCTCGGTGATTTTCTCACTCTTTTGGGAGCAATCGCCTATGCTTTACAAATAGTATTAGTAGAAAAATTCACTAAAGATAATGAAAGCCTACCCCTTGCTACCATAGAGATGGGAACAGTAGCCTTTTTAAGCTTAATATTCGGGTTTTGGTTTCGTCAAAATATGTATCCTGATTTTTCCGGGAGAGAATGGGGAAATATTTTATTTTTAGGAATATTTGCTACCGCATTAGCTTTTACTTTGCAGAAAACAGCTCAAAAGCACACCTCAGCCATTCATGCAGGGTTAATATTTGCTTCTGAGCCAGTATTTGCTGCTATTTTCTCCTATTTCTTATGGCAAGAAAAATTCGCACCCCGAACTTTAGCGGGGTGCGTTCTTATACTGGGGGGAATTTTATTTGCTCAGTTAGGATTATTGTTTAATCAGTCGATTCCACGTCCTCAATCTTCAGATCAAATTCCAATCCTTCCACATAAAGAAGATCTATAACCTTTTGCAAAATAATTTGTTCTTCTGATCTAGTTAAAGAATCTCCCTTTCGTCTAAAATTAGATAAAATGATCTTCAACATTATCTTCCTCCTCTTGTTTTAAGCTTACTAAGTGCTTCTTCCATTTTATCCATAGCTCGAGTCAAATTTTCCAGAGAATTAGCAAATGATATCCTCAAATAGCCTTCTCCATAGCTACCAAAAGAAGTCCCGGGCAAAACTGCTACCCCACCTTCTTTCAAAAGATAATCAGCCAGCTCTCTAGAAGTCATACCAAAATAAGTAATATTAGGAAAGAAATAAAAAGCCCCTTGAGGTTTAACTATCTTTATTCCTTCCATCTGAGTCATTCTTTTCTCCATAAAATCTCTTCGCCGGCGAAATTCCTGAGTCATAGCCCGTACAGATTCTTCCCCATTCAAAAGAGCTTCTACTCCAGCTATCTGGGTAAAGGTACAAGTACAAGAATTAGAGTTAGTAACTAAAAGAGAAAGAAACCGTGCCCATTCTTCAGGTAAAACAGCATACCCCAATCTCCAACCAGTCATAGCAAAACTTTTGGAAAAAGCATCTAACATCACCGTTCTTTCTTTCATACCCGGAAATTGCAAGATGCTTGTATGCTTTTGGTCATAAATAATTTCACTATAGACCTCATCAGTAAAAACCAGCAAATCTTCTTCTTGGGCCAATCGA
>JARRCQ010000013.1 GCA_029982105.1 Candidatus Atribacteria bacterium
TACAATGAGCTTACACTATCAGCCAGCAAAAAAATATTTGACATAAATGGAGTTTTTAAGATATTGTAAAGGGACGGAATGTTATGGTTTTAAAAATCTTTGAGGAGGGGCATAAAAGATGATTTTATCGAGAAGAAAATGCATACTGTCAGTTTTTTTCGCAATTACAATATTGTTTTTCTTTCACCAAGAAACATTTGCCTGTACAACCTTGATAGTAACCCCAGGTGCAACAATAGATGGGTCAATGATTGTAGCTCATTCTGATGATAATGACCTCATCGATCAAAGAATTATCTATGTTCCAGCAATGGATTATAAGGAAGGGGAACAACGATCAGTGTATTGTTCAGCAGCGGCAGTCGGAGAATTTCCCCAATATGCCACTTTTTTTTATCCCCGCATAAATGCTACCGATCGAGGTCCGGGATATAACACTCCAGAATATCTTCCCTCAATTCCCTTGGGATACATCCCCCAGGTCACCCATACCTATGCTTATTTTGATGGCTCATACGGCATTATGAATGAGCATCAGTTAATGTTTGGTGAATGCACTGATGGAGCTAAAGTTCAATTAGATCCTGAACCGGGAAAGCGTATTTTTTATTCTTCGGAATTATCACGAGTAGCACTTGAGCGTTGTAAAACAGCTCGTGAAGCAGTTGAGCTTATGGGAAAGCTCATAGAAGAATATGGATATTACGGTACTGGTGAAACACTACCGGTAGCCGATCCCAAAGAAGCCTGGGTTATGGAAATGGCTCCTTCCCCTGAAGGGATCGGGGGATTGTGGGTGGCTAAGAAAGTACCAGATGGTGAAATATTTGTCGCTGCAAACCAATTTCGCATCCGAGATATTGACCCCGATGACCCAGACACCCTTTTTTCATCCCATTTGCACGAAATTGCTGAAAAAAATGGCTGGTGGAATCCATCAGAAGGCCCCCTTGATTGGTTAAAAACAGTGAGTAGAGGTGAATATAACCATCCTTATTATTCGCTGCGCCGGGTATGGCGTCTTCTATCGATGGTTGCTCCCTCTCAGGAATTTTCACCCTGGGTAGAAGATGGATATACCAGAGCCTATCCTTTTTCAATCCCACCTGATCAAAAACTCAGCGTACGAGACGTGATGATGCTTTATCGTGACCATTACGAAGGGACCGAGTTTGACCTTACCAAAGGAATCGCTGCCGGACCCTTTGGAAATCCCAACCGATGTTATGGACCATATGATGGGCAAGGAGATGTTGGAAATCCCGATCGAAAACTTGACGGTGCCTGGGAACGGCCAATTTCGGTGTTTTATTGCGGTTTCACAACTATCTGTCAAGGACGTGCTGACTTACCTGATCCTATTGGAGGAATCATATGGGTAGGTCTCGATAAGCCTTCTGAAACTCTATTTATCCCCTTTTTTGTCGGATCCCAGTCCCTTCCCGAATCATTCTCTCAGGCAAATACCGCTCAATTCAGCCGGGATAGTGCCTGGTGGGCCTTTAATTTTGTCGCAAATTGGGCAGAATTAAATTATCAAGCTATGCATGCTGATATTGCCGTTTTACAGGATAAATATGAGTTAAAGATGTTAGAGCTGATACCATTAGTCCAGAAAACTGCGGTAGAGATTAATCAATCAGACGAATGCTTAACTCGAGAATACTTAACCAACTTCTCAACTCAAAATGCCGAATTTTTAGTGAAAGAATGGTGGAATTTTGCTGAACAACTTATTGTTCACTATGACGACGGAATGTTCAATCTACCCGGAAAAATGGCTCAACTCCATGGCTATCCGAAAGAGTGGTTAGATTTGACCAACTGGTCAAAGGGCCCAATATCATATGAGAAAAAAGAAAAGTAATCACAATGAAAATCCTTTAAGGGTTTATTAATCACTATGGACTCATTGTAAAAACTCCAAGTATTTAGGTAGGGCATTCTGCCTTGAATTTAAACTAACTAAGATAGAAAAAAAGAGAAATATTAACAAAGCAGATTCTCAAAGTTTTTGTAATAATAGTAAAAATTAATACACCGGAATTTTTAAATTAGCTGATGAAATTAAAGGTGTATATTGGGAAAGTTTAATAGGATTATTTCAAGATCCCTTATTCCAGTTTCGGAAAAAACTTCGGGGTGTCTTGAGAGAAGTTTTTTATATTCACTCAAAATTTGGCAAAAATAAATTAAAGGATAAAAAGAAGAGAAATGTGACAAAAAGAGTCATAGAATCATGAGAAGCCCATGACCCTAAAAGAAGACCAAAGGAAAATTGTCCTTAATAATTGCCAAGACAGAAAACAAGTTTTTTTATTTTTTTATGGATAATTAAGAGACTTTTTCCGAAAGTGGAGGTAAATGACTCTAACGGGGGCTACGCCCAAATATGGCATATCTACCAAACCTCCTGCCCTTCATCAAAGTGAACAGTAAAAATCTTTTGAGGGTCAGTCGTTTCCTCCACGTTGGGTATCTGGTTATTGTCCAATCTTCCCAATCCAACCGGAACGTAAAAAGTGAAACTCAAGGGGTCTGCTCCCTTTGATATAGCATCAAAATATTTCGATAGAGCATCTGGATCAGTTATATTTTGATCCATGTTTCCAGTATAACCACCTGCATTGAATGCTTTATCAGCATATTGAAAAGCCTTTCCGCAAAGCGACCATGGGCTAATGCCACCAAACGATAAAGAGCCATAAAGAAAGCTGTTTAGAAATATATGGTTTACCATCTGCCAGCTCGGCCATCTTCCTCTGCCATAGGTCATCCCCTTAACAAATAAGTCCTCATTGACATTTTCTAATCGTGATAAATCAAAAGCCGCGGCAGCCATAAAAATCGGTAATTTTTCTTTGGTAAAATCATGTTTTTGTTCATTCCAATTTTGATTGCTATATTTAAGAAAATAAATTGATTCTTTGAAACCACCCTTGAGCATACCATATTTATGCTTTATTTGAATATCTAAAGCATAAGCTAAATGGCTAAATTGGGTAGTTTCAATTCCATTCCGCCCCATCTCGTCGTAATCGATGATACCATCGTGGTTCTCGTCGAAAATATCCATAAATTCTTTATAAAGCGAGGACCCAGTAAGGGCATCATTGGCCTGGATGTAGCTCAAAATGGTCTTTTGTAAATCATGGAGAATGGTACTGGGGTTATAATACATGGTCTTAGTGATCAGTTCATAGAAGTTGGCATTTTCTACCCGACCCAGATGACCGCCAAGAGAAGCCAATGGTGTTTCTGTCAGTTTATCCCATCCTACAACATAGTATTTCTGCTGTCCTACCCCTCTTTTTTCAGCATAACGATACAAGTGATATCTGAATAAAGGTGAATCAACTCCTTCTACGGTTATAATGTTATTTCCTTCCACTTTAGCCACCGGTACCTGATGGACAAATTCGGTTGACCAGCCGTTCTTTTCCTTCAGCTTCAGAGCCGGAGCCATGGGAATGGTCTTGAAGCAGTACCGGGCACAGAAGAGGTCCAGAGCTACGCAATCCAGAGACGACCACACATAACCCTCAGGCACTCGAACCGCTCTGCCATCGGGATTGTGGCTGATGTTAACCATGTCAATAGCATCACTAACATGTACCATGAATACTTTCTGGCTCTGCACCGCTCGAATGATATCAGACTGAGTTCCGGGCATCCCTGCTGTCTTGGTAGCAATGTACTCACCGTTTTCGTCTTTTACCGGGAGATTGGTACTTTCATCTATTTTGAGCATCCAGGGCGAATGGGGTAATTTTCCTTTATAGGTGGGCAGGGTTTGAGCTGGATAGGAATATTTCCAGGTCTGGTTATCTTTTTTATCCTCAAAAGCACAGAGCGTTGGATAAAGTCCGATACCCAGGTTTTTGATGGCATTGGTCAAATTGGTGAACCTTCAGAATCCACTTTTTTCTTCCCCAAAGGTGTATCTACAATCACATCTTTTATATCTTCTTTTAAAATTTCTCCCATCTTCCCTCCTCCTATTCTGTATTAGGTCTATAAAACTATGTTGCTTATTAATTCATACCAATTACTCTTACGTCGCTTCGGAGCACGAGATAAGGATGAAAATATATATTCCCTATCCTACCATTCTAAAGAGGCTTAACAGCCTATGATATAAAAAAAGATAAAACATTGAAAAAAGCCGACTGGAGAAAAGCACCCCACTCCTACTTTACTTCTTATTATTTTCCGCTGCTTGCTGGTTCTGGCTTATCATCTCATCCAGAGTCAGGAGAATAGACATCAAATACAAAAGAATACATCCATTAGCAAAAAGGACTACACCAATGACCAGTCCGGGAAGCAGATGAGCAACCAGCATAGAGGTTCCAAATATAATTGACAGTAAGCCCATGATCAATTGAGTAATAAATAGCTTTTGTAAAATTGGAGGAACTTGACCGCCCGGGCCTCCTGATTTTTGAAGTCGAGGTAACACTATTTTTACCAAGGTTATAAAACCACCAAGAATATTCAAAACTCCAATGAGAATGGTCAATGGTTTTACCAGAATCCCAGGAATAATGCTGGATATAATTCCCAAAGCGGCAAACAAAAGTCCAAGTCCAACCATCAGCCAGTTACGGGGAAAAGGACCAATGGGTGTGTTGCCAGATGCTAGCATTTGAATGGCAAAAATCACCATTAACAGTCCAAGCTGAGCGCTCCCCGAAAAAGGAAGCTGACCCAAATTGACCGGAATCAACAGTGCCCCGAGAAGCAGCATCAAAATTCCGGTTATCAAAAGCATAATTTTATCAATGGGAAGTGTAATAGTCCCCGGATTGGTATTCTCCGCCTCTGGATAGGTAAGATAGATTTTCCGGAGAATCAAGGCTAAATAGATAATCGCCACCCCATCGATAATCCCCACCACCGCAGTCATGGCAGTGGTGAGCAGACTATGTACTAATATTAGCAACCCAATCAATATAGACAATACATATACTGAACCACATCCCCATATTAAATGATGGAAAATACCTCCATACTGCATCCAGGCTCGAAGTTTTTCCTTGGAAAAAATCATTTGAAGAAGCAGGAGAAAACCTCCGGGGGCAAAACAGATAAACAGAAGGATACGGGGAATCTGGCTGAATAGGTCAGGAACAAAACAGGTCACAATACCGACTGCCGCAATGACCACACCCATGACGATTAAAGGTCTTGACCGGCTCATATCACCAAAAGGGGTTTTCCCTAAAGTAATCGTCTGTAGAGCAAAAATGAACAGGAGCAATCCGTACAAGCCATTTTCATAGTAAGGGAGTGCTCCTGTTGCTACCGGAAAAAGTAAAATCCCGGTGATCAGCATCATCAAGCCGGCTATTAGTAAAATTGCCACTTCCAGCGGCAGAGCTGCCTCATTGAATATCTGGTTTTTATTCATCTCTGGTTAACCTATTAATAATAAGTTCCCTTGGTTCGATAGTTTTCACGGCGCTCGGCAGCTATCTGACGAACTATCTTATCAAATTCCGGCCGATTTTCTCTATAGAGCTTGTCAAAATTCCGCATTGCTTCGGGAAAGATTATCACCAGTGATTTTTTTTCTAACTCTTGAAAGATATAGTCCACTGCCTCATCAACGGTGATAGAATCGGGCGGGGGTGTCAAATCTCCAAAAATTGATGTCCTAACATTACCGGGACAGACTACGCTGAAGCTCAATCCTTCCGCTTCTAATTCATACTGCAAGCTCTCGGTCATGGCTATCACCGCGCTCTTGCTGGCGGCATATAATGCCTGATAGGGAGCAGGGACACGCCCGACAATTGAGGCGGTATTTACGATGTGCCCGAAACCTTGTTCCCGCATAATGGGTATGGCGGTATAGGTGCCGTAAACTACACCCATAAAATTTAAGTCCATGATAAATTTCCATATCTCAAAGGTAACTTTTTCGGTCGGATATGTCATGCCCATACCGGCATTGTTGAACACAAAATCAAGATGACCATCAAACGCTTTAGCGGCGTGGATGAGTTCTTCAACTTGCTCAAGCTTGGTAACATCGGTGAGTTGAGGAACAACCTTTCCAGGAAATTTTTGGTTTAACCGCTCAGATTCTCTGGTGAGGTTTTCTTCTTTTACATCACCCATAAATACTGCTTTTACACCTCTGGAAAGTAAATGCTCGGTGAGTCCCAAACCAATACCTGATGCCGCTCCGGTTACCACTGCCACCTTATTTTCAAAATATCCACTCATATTTTTCCCTCCTTTTCTAAGGCAAAATTTTTGAGTCGCCGACGTTGAGCTGTGCTGAACACTTTATCATCATAGCTTTTGTATATTTAACCAAGGGTAACTCTGCCAGTGCTTTGATGATGTGGCTCTGTAGTGGATGTTGTTCCGGGGTAAGCTGCGTCCACTGGACACTTCCCTCTCCAGCCCACGCCTGTTTGGCGACCATTTCCTGCGGGTAAAGGGTAGCATGGCTTAATGTGGCTCCACCTTTTCCCAGGTTGGGTAGATAACGCCAGCCAAATAAGTTGATCTTGGGGTGCTCATTCATTTCTTCTATATCTTGTTTCGACAGTTCATTCTTTTTCAGGAAATCAATTTTCAGAAAGGTATGGCTCTCATAGCTGGCCGCTGTGAACCAATGGTCAACTACGTGACGCTCGGAAGCAATATCGGCAAAAACCTTAGGAACACCGTCCTCCTCTCGCCCTCCAATGATGGGACAGGTTTTGTTTTCCCATATCACTAAAGCATAATCACCGCCAAGTCCCTCGGAATTTCCTAAATATTTCACTGGTGCAGTAACCTGGATGAGTCGATATTCTCCACCTGACATCCAGTCCACATCTCGACAGTTGCTAAACTGGAGGGTTACTATCGGCTCTTGGAGATCAAAATCTTCAGGTATATATTGCAGGAGTGCTTCTGGTGTGGTTTCATATTTTATGATAATAACCAACATATCCCGATGCACTGGTCTACTCGGATAAAAGGGATATCCTCCAAAATGGACCGGCATCTTGTAAACGTAATCGTCTTGAAACTTAAACTTCCCTCGCATATCCCATCCCCTCCTAAAAATTATTTTCATTCATCATAGCACATGTAGATATCAATAGATACGTCCTACAATAGTATTAAAAAACATATTTTGTAGTTGTCACACATTCTTAACTATAAAGATAAAATGGGTACGACAAAAGTAATGTGTTCCCTTCTTAGAACGAAAACAACCTGATATCTTTTGTTTGACCTTAACCATATGTAAATCTCTTTCTGCCAGGTTATTATCAAAAGAAACTTGGAAGTCCTTCATAAATCGGAGAGCTTCCATCTGGTACTTGATGAACCTATCTAGTAAATTCTTAGCTTTACTCTGTTTCCTTTTACCTCTTGGGGAATGGGGGAAACAGTAAGTAAACTTTTTAGCAGAAGCGCTACGTAACTAGATTCTTTTACCATTATGGTAAATACCGGTCTCATAACAGTGGGCTACTGAAGAGTGTAAGATTCTATCCTTAATCCAGTTCTTTGTAGATTCTAAGTTATTATAGGGAGTCTTAAGAGCATTAAGTAGAGTCCCTTGACTGATACACTGTCCAAATAAATCCTAGAATATCTCAGTTACTCGCTCATAAAGGAGGAGATGTATTGATTCAAGTATACTGCCAGGCTCTTGAGTTTCCTTACATATTTAACTACTTGGTTCACTCTTTCTGGGAAAGAGCCTTCGCCTCCTTGATAAGAAAACAAGAATGTGGTAATATTTATTCTGCCTTGAGGGCCCATAGCTCAGCGGTAGAGCAGCCGGCTCATAACCGGTCGGTCCCTGGTTCGAATCCGGGTGGGCCCACCACTCATTCTAAGGGAGAAAAGATGGAAAAATTAGAAACTATAATTAGTTTCTTGGAAAAGCTTTTCCCTCCCTCTCTTGCTGTTTCTTCCGATCCCCCTCCTCTGCAAATTAAAGGGCAAGACCAAGTAAAAAAAATATTGGTAGCTTTAGAGCTTAACCTCCGGGTATTTCACCAGGTGATAGAAGAAAGCTATGATTTTCTCTATCTTCACCACCCACCCATCTGGGAACCAATTACTTCTTTTTCTATTGATAACCCTTGGCTTTCTATGCTGAATGAACTCTGCCGCCGAAAAATATCTGTTCTGGCCCACCATACTAACTTAGATAGTGCTAAAGGTGGCTTAGCCGAACAGTGGATAAAGATTTTATCTTTGGAAGGAAGGGCACAACCTATTGAGCCTCATTCTCCTCGAGAATTTAAAGTAGTTACCTTTGTTCCTCCTTCTCACCGAGAAAAAGTTCTAGAAGCTATTTTTTCCTCTGAAGGGGGGAAAATAGGTAATTATGAAGAATGTAGCTTTCTCCTCTCCGGGAAGGGAACTTTCCGACCTCAAGCAGGCGCTCGTCCTTTTTTGGGAAAAGTGGGAGAAAGAGAAAAAGTAGAAGAAGTTCGAATAGAAGTCAATGTGGGAGAGGCTTTTTTATCTCAGGTGGTCGAAGCCATCTTTGCTTCTCATCCTTATGAACAACCAGCTATTGATGTTTATCCTCTTTTCTCTCTCGGAGATACAGGCTTAGGGAGAATAGTCACTTTATTTTCAAACATTTCTCAAAAAGATTTAGAAGAGAAACTATCTCTTGTTTTTCCCTTCGTAGCTTATCATCCTGACGATAACTCTCCCATTACTTATCAGAAGATAGCTCTCTGCCCAGGAAGCGGAAAAAGTCTCTTAGAGAAGATAATTCAAGAGAAGCCTCAGGTTTTTTTAACTGGAGAGCTTTCTCATCACGACATAGCCAGGCTAAACTTAGGGGGTATAATTTATTACTCTATACCTCACGAAGAAGGAGAAAGAAGAGCTCTAAGAGAAGTGTATTATGATTTAAAAGAAAGATTTAAGGAGCAAGGATTAAAAGTAGAATTAAATTTTGAGATTGAGGGATAATAATGAGTGAAATTTTAGACATTCTTTTAGCTTTACAGGACATCGACTTTAATATAGATAACGAAAAAAAGAAAATAATCAGGAAAGAAGAAGAAATAGTTGATGTTAACAAACAATTAGAAGACTTAAAGGTTAACTTAGAGGAAAAAAAACGTAACTTTGAAAAAGCCCGTCTTAAATTAGCTAAAGAGGAACTGGAGCTGAAAGAATTAGAAGAAAAATTAAAAACTACTAAAAATAAACTCTATAGCGGGGAGGTTAACTCTCCTAAAGAGTTATCTCAGTGGGAAAAAACTATAGAAAAATTGGAAGAAAGCAAAAATTCTTTAGAAGACATCATTATCGCTTCTTTAGAAAGTACCGAAGAGCTACAAGAAGAAATCCAGCAAAAAAACCAATCTTATTCCCAAAAAGAAAAAACTCTTCTCGACCTGCTCCACAAACTGCAAGAAAAATTAGAAAGAGAGAAGCTTTCAGTTTTAGAAAAAGAGAAAGAGAGAGAAAAAATAATCGCTTCTCTACCTGAAGAGATAGTTTCTACTTATGAAGAATTGAGAAGAAAATTCCCTAATCCCATAACTTATTTAGACGGAGAAACTTGTGAAGGATGTAACTTAATTGTTCCCTTAGCCATAATAAAAGCTGCTCGTAAGGGAGAAGCATTGGTACGGTGTCCTAACTGTGGTCGATTCCTTCATCGAAAATAAAGAGCTCATTGCTTTTATAGATGGGGCATCCAAAGGAAACCCCGGAGAAAGTTCTTATGCCTTCGTTTTAGGAGATGGACAGGGAACCATAATTATGGAAACCGCCGTCCGACTTGGTATCGCTACTAACAATGAAGCAGAATACCAAGCTTTGCTTGCAGTGTTAGACCAAGTAATTAGCCAGAAAGGGAGGAAGCTTCGAGTCTTCTCTGATAGTCAGCTCTTGGTAAAGCAAATAAACCATCTGTATCAAGTAAAGTCTCCTCATTTAATTCCTCTCTATCAAGAAGCACAGAGTAAAATCCAAAAACTCAGTTATTTTGAGATTTCCCATATCCCTCGAGAAGAAAACCAAAAAGCTGACCATTTAGCTTCGGAAATATTAACTCAGAAATTGAGTTATAAAATATGGAGAAAGTAGGCCGGACAACCACGGGAGAAATCCTGAGGAAAGTCCGAGCTCCACAGAGCAGGGTACTGGGTAACACCCAGGGGAGGCAACTCCCGGAAAGTGCCACAGAAAAGATACCGCCAGAAAAGGTAAGGGTGAAAAGGTGAGGTAAGAGCTCACCGGACGTCGAGCGATCGGCGTGCCTGGCAAACCCTACCCGGAGCAAGGCCAAATAGGAAGGGATGAAGTGGCTCGCTGACCTTCGGGTTGGCCGCTAGAGGGGGTTAGGTAACTAACCCCCGAGATAGATGGTTGTCGTTCCTGCGGGAATACAGAACTCGGCTTATAGGCCTACTTTCTCCTCCCCATAATTGAATACATAGCTACAGAGACTACGATTATTAAACCATACACCAGTTGAGTCCAGAATCCAGTCATTCCCATAGCAATAATTCCTGCTTCTAACATACCGATAATTATAGCGCCCATAAAAGTACCAAAAATCGTTCCCACTCCTCCAGTTACTGGAGTTCCTCCCAAGAATACAGCCGCCATAGTTTTTAGAAGATACCCCTGGCCTAAGGTAGGCCAAAAATAAACCACTTCCAGGCTTGCTAATATTCCAGCAAAAGCAGCAAAAACGCCCATTTGAGTAAAGATTAACATTCTAACCCGGTCTACATTAACTCCCATAACCCGAGCACTATGAGGATTGTCACCGGTAAAGTAAACATGAGCTCCAAAACGGTGATGATTCAAAACTAACCAAAGTACAAAAGCAATCACCACCATCCAGATCATCTGAGCTGGTAGCTTCCCTCCAATTCTACCCACAAACAATGGGTATAAGGAACTGGCTTTGGTAGGAACCAGGGTTTTTCCTAACCCTCCACTTAAAACCTGAGTGGCGCCAGCCCAAAAGAATTGAGTACCAATGGTCACCACCAAAGAAGGAAGGCGTAATTTTACTATTATTAAACCATTCATCAACCCGGCTCCCAACCCTACTAAAAGAGAAAAAAGCAATGCTAATCCTACACTTTGAGTAGCATGGAAAGCCGTAGTAAATATGTATCCAGCAAATCCCATAATGGAGGGAAAAGAAAGATCCATATCCCCACATATTACGACCAGCGTCAACGAGAGGGCTAAAATTCCAAAAAAGGGGATATTGGACATAAAAGCATAATAGATATTACCAGAAAGAAAAGTCTGTGGACTACCAATAATAAAGAGAACTAAAACCCCAAAAAAAACTAACAGAACACTAATTTGTAACTGATGCTGAGAAAATATACCTTGCTCCTTTTTCATCCAGAGTCCCCCTACTCTAATCCAGAATTTTAGGAGTAGAAGAGGATATTATAGTATCCTCCTCTACTCCTGTGTCAACACTGTTCTTGTTTAAAAGTTCTAATTTTCTTAAGGCATAAGAGATTGCAGGTCATCTTTTCCTGACCCAGATGATGAAGGTGTAGCTCCTTGATTATTAAGACTCCCCGTTTGAGCCACCAGATACAATTTATTTACTAACTCTTCCAGAGAAATCTCGGATTTCTCGAACTCACCTACCACTCTACCCCGGTCTAGAATTACTATACGGTCAGCCACCGGATAAACGTGATAGATGTTGTGAGTGATAAATATAGCAGATTTCCCTTTTCTTTTTATGTCTTCTACAAAACTTAGCACTTTTTGGGTCTCAGAGAGAGAAAGACCGGTGGTAGGTTCATCGAGAATGATAAGGTCAGCCTGAAAATGCAAAGCTCGAGCAATGGCTACCCCTTGTTTTTCTCCTCCCGATAGGTCTCTCACTTCAGAATCCACCGAGAGGGCAGAAGAGGTAAAGCCCATAAGTTCTTTCATAATTTTTTCTGTTTCTTCTCTTTCTTTCTGAGTATCAATAAACCCCCCAACTTTGATTATCTCTCTTCCCATAAATATGTTTCTCCATATAGTATGCTGCTCACACAAAGCTCTTTCTTGAAAAACGGTCTCAATCCCTAAGTCTCGAGCTTTAGCTACCGAGTAGTCCTCTAATTTTATCCCTTTCCAATAAATCTCCCCCCGATCAGGGTGGTGAACTCCGGTTAAAGTCTTAATTAAGGTAGATTTGCCAGCACCGTTATCTCCTAAAAGACCTACTACTTCGTTATAGCCTATCTCAAAGTTAACATTTCGCAATACCTCTACATGCCCAAAGGATTTGCAAATGTTAGACATTTTAACCAGAACTTCAGAAGGTTCAGCCAATTATCTGATTCCCTCCTCTACCAAAGGAGCAATCTCTTCCACGTTACCAGCATGAACCAAACCGGAACCAGTATCAATGTGGAGTCCGGAAAATTTGTACTTAATGCTCATACACAACTGAAGAACAGGTAGATAACCTTGTAAGAATTGCTGTTGATCCAGAACCAAATCGGTATAGCCACTGCGGATAGCTTCTAGGGTGGCAGATGAAAGGTCAAAACCAGCTCCTACTACATCATCTGGCCCTAAACCGGCAGCCTGGAAGAAGGTTTGCATAGTAGCAGTTAAAGAACCATGATCGGTAACCACCAATTTTACATCGGGATGAGAAGAGACATAACCGGTCAAGATAGGAACCCCCAAAGGAGCATCGGCATTGACCTCAGGAGAAATTTCTATGTAGTCTACCACTAGCCCTGCTTCTTCCAGAGCATCAATGACTCCTTTAGTTCTTAATCCTCGAGTAGGTTGAGAGAGCAACCCCCAAACCATAGCTCGATCTCCAGATTTTAAATCAAACATACTTACGCATCCTTTGCCCAAAGTGACTCCTGATTCGTAAAGTTCCTGTCCTACATAGCCAAATCCACGAGCTTTATACTTTTCTTCCGCCCGAGGAAGGGTGGTGTTTTGAGAGGTCACTATAATACCTTTGCTGAAAGCTTCATCAATATGAGTTTCCAAAGCGTCATCGCCAGGATGTCCCATAATAGCAATACCATTTACGTCAGAGGCTACTGCTTCTTTGAACTGGACCACCATTTGTTGAGGGTCCCAACCGGAAAAGACATATTCTACAGTACACCCCAAGTCTTCTTGGGCAAACTGAGCTCCCTTATAGACTACACTAGCAAAGGGATCACCCGGCGCACCACCACAGAAGAAACGTATTTTAATCCCTTCAAATCGTTTGCCTTGAGCAAAAGCGATACTACTACTCAACACTAATAAACTTATTACTAAAAATATAATCAACCAATGAGCTTTTTTCATGAGTTAAACCTCCTTTTAAATTTTAAAAACTACTAAAAACGGCTTTTCTCACTCCCCCCAAAAATAAAACTTTTCACCTCCTTCCTCCTTTTATTTTACCCTAAAAAGTGAGGGGATAGTAGCCATATTTTTTGACTGTTTCTAAAAAAGCAAAGAAATTCTCAAGAGGAGTATCTAATTGCACATGATGAGTAGGAGAAATGATAAAACCACCTCTCG
>JARRCQ010000014.1 GCA_029982105.1 Candidatus Atribacteria bacterium
GCAAGAGAAAAAACCAGTGTGGCAGGCTACTCCTTCTTGTTTTACTTGAATGAGCAAGGTGTCATTATCGCAATCCACATAAATCCCTTGCACCTCTTGAAAATGGCCACTTTGCTCTCCTTTATTCCATAGCTTTCCTCTACTTCTACTATAGAACCAAGTTTTCCCGGTTTCTAAGGTCCGGGACAGTGCTTCCCGGTTCATATATGCCATCATCAAAACTTTGCCACTTTCTACATCTTGAATGATAGCTGGAATTAACTCTCCTTTTTCAAAAAGGGTATCTTCCCAAGATTTTTCCATTAATCTTCCACCCTTACTGGTATCCCTCTTTTTTGGAGGTAAGCTTTTGCCTCTCCTATACTAAAATAGCGATAGTGAAAAATGGAAGCCACCAAAGCTGCATCAGCTTTTCCTTCTCTCAAAACTGCCAAGAGATGCTCCAATTTTCCGGCTCCACCTGAGGCGATGATAGGCAAATGAACTCTTTCCGCTACTTTTCGGGTAAGGCTGATATCATAGCCAGCTTGAGTTCCATCAGTATCCATACTGGTCAATAATATTTCTCCTGCTCCCAATTTTTCTACCTGTTGAGCCCAAGATAGAGCATCTTTCCCCGTAGGAGTTCGCCCTCCATTTATGAACACTTCCCAATAACTACGCCGGTTTATCCTATCCCAGGTCCTTTTAACATCTATAGCCACCACTACACATTGGCTACCAAACATTTCTGCTAACTCAGTTATTAATTCCGGTTTGAGAACTGCTTGAGTGTTAATCGATATTTTATCTGCTCCGGCTTTGAGAAGATTGGCTACTTGTCCGGCAGCTCCTATGCCTCCTCCTATGGTAAAAGGGATAGTTAAAACTTCAGCTACCTTTTCCGCCACTTGAATCATAGTTTCTCTTTGCTCGTACGAAGCAGTTATATCCAGAAAAATTAGTTCATCTGCTCCTTCTTCCTCATATCTCCGAGCCAATTCTACCGGATCTCCCACATCTTTTATATTTTCAAAGTGGACGCCTTTAACCACTTTTCCCTCTTTTACATCTAAACAGGGGATAATTCTTTTGACTAACACTTTATTCCTCCCGCAGAATATTACATACTTCTTTAAAATTAAGTTGCCCGGTGTAAAGAGCTTTACCTAAGATTATTCCTTCGACACCCTCTCCCAAGCTCTTTATCTTCCGGATATCTTCTTTATGACTTACTCCTCCTGCAATTATAATGTTTACTCCACTTTCAGCAATAAAATTCCTAATCACTTCTATTCTCACTCCCTGAAGCATTCCATCTCTCTGCACATCAGTAAAAATAAAATGCTCAATACCTTTATCTTTTAAAGTTTTCGCCAAATCAGTGGCTTTAATAGGAACTTCTTCTCTCCATCCCTCTAAAGAAATAAATTGGTCTCGAGTATCGATGCTCACCGCTACTTTTTCCTTGGCTATTTTTATCATTTCTTCCAAAATCGAGGGATTTTTTACTGCTACACTACTTAATACTACTCTCTCTACTCCAGCCTCAAGATAATTTAGAAAAGAAGATACTTCTCTAATCCCTCCTCCCACTTCAATTGGTATTCTTACTGCCTGAGCTAATTCTTTAATAAGGGAAAAATTAACGGGATATCCTAACTTTGCTCCTTCTAAATCTACAACGTGTAGAAGAGGAGCTCCCTCTTCCTCCCACTTTTGAGCTACGACAATAGGAGAGGAGCTAAAAACCTCCACTTTTTGATAATCCCCTTTTTCTAATCTTACTACTTTCCCTTCTATGATATCCAAGGCAGGGATGGGTAAAATCACTTTTTCCAGCTCCTCACCCAATTTTCCAGGATTTTCATACCCCAGACCGAACTTTTTTCAGGATGAAATTGTAAACCCCAGATATTATCCTGGTTCACAAGAGCAGGGATTACCACATTGTAGTTGCATATCCCTACTACCATTGAGCTCTCTTCTGGCAAAGCATAAAAGGAATGAGCAAAATAGAAAAATCTACCCTGCGGTATATCCTGAGTAAGAGGAGAATCTTTCTTAAAATATACTCGGTTCCAACCTATATGGGGTATCTTATTAGTAGGAGGCAGCTTCATCACTTCTCCCGGTAAAAGAGAAAGCCCCTTTTTGCGAGGAGCTTCCTGACTTTTCTCAAAAAGGAGTTGTAAACCCAGACATATCCCCAAAAGAGACTTACCGTCTTCTTGATTTTCCCTGATGGCCTCTTTAATCTCTTTTTTCTCCAAATTCTCCATAGCTTTCCCAAAAGAACCCACACCGGGAAGAACCACTGCTTCAGCTTCTCTAATCACCTGAGCTTGATTAGTGATTACTACCTCTTCACCCAATCTTGCAAGCGCCTTAGAGATACTGTATAAATTACCTATTTCATAATCAACAATAGCAATCATCGCTACCCCTCTTTTAGTTATAAAGCCCCTTTGGTAGAAGGAAGATAAACACTCGTTATATTAGCAGCTTGAGCCAAAGACTTACCCAAAGCTTTGAACAAAGCCTCTAAACAATGATGACCATTTTCACCCCACCATATTTTAGCATGAAGAGTAATTTTTGCATTATTTACCAAAGCCTGCAAAAATTCTTTTACCAACCCCACTTCAAAGTTTCCTACTCTTTCTCCCAAATTAGGTTTTTCCCAGAAAAGATAAGGTCTTCCGCTCAAATCAATAGCCACCATACTTAATGCTTCATCCATAGGAATAAAAACAGTGGCAAAACGCTCTATCCCTTTTTTATCTCCTAAACATTTCTCCAAAGCTTCTCCCAAAACTATGCCAGTGTCTTCCACTATATGATGATAATCGTCAATAAATTCTGAGGTAGTGGCTTTTATTTTTAAATCCCAATTGGCATAAAAAGCCATACTTTCTAAAAGATGAGGGAAAAAAGGGGCATCCATTTCTATTTGGATATCCCTTTCTCCATTCAAGGAGAGATAAATCTCGATATCGGTCTCTTGAGTTTTCCTTGTGATCAGAGCTTCTCTTTTTTCCAGTTTGATCACTCCTTGTTATTGTAAGTTTTCTAACTCAGTGTTAGAAACGATAATACCTTTCCATTCCCAACCATATAATCCTTCTTCTATTAAAAGGTAAAGGATATTATAATCAGGGTCTGGCCAATTATCAATTCTCAAAACAAAGTCATCGTTTCTTTTATCCAACTTCCCAAATTGAAGGTTGTTAGACTGAGGAAGGTGCTTACTCAAGTAATTTTCAACTTTGTAAAAATCATCCACTTCAAACTCGCTAAACATAACTCCCATCCAGAAATCTCCTTTTTTAGCCAAGTTTTTCAGTTTTTTAATATCCTTACTTTGAAAAGCTTCTTTAAGCTTTTGAGCCAGAGCTTCTTTGCTTTTTTCTACTCCGGTAGGTTGAGATTGAAGATAAACTATCCGTAATTCTGCCCACCGACCGTAAGAAAAGTCAGGTGCTTCTCGAGCTACTTTTTGATAATAAGAAATAGCTTCCTCTATTTTTCCTAACTTTTCATAACAAGAAGCAATTTCCATCATAATTCTCGCCTTTTCCTCCACATCGGGATAAGAGTTCAAAAGCTCTTGATAAACTTTAATAGCTCCAAGGTAATCTTTGCTGTGATATTGTAGGTTATAAGCCATATCTTCCTTAACCAAATCTTTCAGTCCATAAGGGTCTTCCTCGTCCCGAGGGTAAGAATCAATAATTTTATGGAACAACTCTAACGCTTTAGCAAAATTTCCTCTCTCTTCTTCTATTTTGGCTATCCAGTAACGATAGAGATAAGAAGAGGGGTCGTCAGGAAATTTATTAATGTATTTTTCTAATACCTGTGTCGCCTTGTCTGGTTCTCCTTTTTCTAAGTATATCTGATAAATCATTTCTACAGCCTGAGACAATTCTTCCTGAGAAAAAGAATCCAGAAGAGGCTCGAGAAGAGTAATAACTTTGTCCAGCTCCCCTTTTTCCATCAGCCATTGAGCCTGATCTAAGGGCTCCAAAGATAAAACTACTCCCCCGCTACTGATTAAATAAATCAAGGAAAGAAAAACAACCGAAAAAATAATTTTAGATTCCAAACGAACTTTCCCCCTTTTGGCTTACTCATAATTCTAATAATCTTTAGAACCTTTAAAATGAAAACTTAATATATTATCATAGTAGTATAAAAATTAATTTAGTGAATATAATTTAAGGAAAAAGCTATTTTTAGTTTATTTTCCTTGTTAAAGATGATATAATCATAACACGTTTTCAAAGAAAGAGTATATATAAAAAGATGGAAACCTTCGATTTTTGGCGAGAATTAAAGAAGAATTGGAATCTTATTTTTAGTTATCCGCAGATTCTTTTGGTCGCTCTTGTTCCTTCTTTGGCTATTGCTACTTCTAATTATCTGGCCTGGCAAGGACGCCTGGCCTGGGTTTCTGTTTTCTTTCGAGGAGTGGGAAGCGCAATCTTACTGATTCTGGGAGTTTTCCTGGGTTTCATTGCTCTGAGTTTTATAGTAGCAATAGCCTGGGATTACCGTTACCGTGATACTGTAGATTTGCTCCGTGCCTGGCGGATAATTCAGAAGCGCCTACCGGATATAGTTATGGTTTCCCTCATAATGGGTTTTTTAGAGGGATTCTTTACCATATGGTTTGTGTTTTTAGGGTTTTTGTTGGCTTTTTTGCTCCTTTTTGTCATACCTCTCACCGTGGTAGACGGAGACAATCCCTTCTCTGCCATCCGCAATAGTTTTCACCTGGTTAGCGAGAACTTAGGGGAATGTTTTACCTTTTTTATTCTCCTTCTATTCTTCTTTTTAATCGGTTATCTACTGTTCTGGCTTTTAGGATTCTTAGGAATAGTAGGGCTAATTTTAAACACTATAATAGGAGGAATACTCCTATCTTATGTTTCTCTTCTTCTTTCCTCATTTTATTTTTCCTTAACTCGCTTTTAATCTTTTAGCGTTTCTTCTAAATCTATTTTCAGACCATCGCTGGCGGCTACTACTTTTATCCCTGTTTTTTGAGACATTTCCTCCGCTATTTTCCAGGGTTTTTCTCGTAAAACAGTTAATCCAAAATGGGTGAGTAAAGCTAAGCGAGGCTTAATATTCTCAATGAGGACCTGGGCATCAGGAATACTTAAGTGAAGTATAGAAGGGGGATTATCCTTTCTAAAACGGACAGTATTTATAATTAAAATTTTACTACCTTGATAAGCTTCAATTAATTTATCTTCAAAGAGAGTATCAGTAATAAAAGATACCTCTCCTTGAGGAAAAGAAAAACGAAAACCGTAGGTTTCTACGGAGTGGAAATGGCGCAAAGGAGTAGAAAAAGAAAGGTCTTTCCAATGATATTGTTTACCCTCTTCTAAAATCTCTAAACTCACTAATTTTTCTCGTAAATAACTGAATAACACTGGCTCTCCCTCCAAAGCTTCCCGAGGAAGAAAAACAACTCCTCTTTTTTTAGTAGCACCCTCGGTCATAGCTTCTACCATAATATTGAGGTCGTTAGAGTGGTCTAAATGGCGATGAGAAAGAAGCACAATATCTAAAGAGGGAGGAGAAAGAGGAGGACGACTGGATAAAGCTCTAACCAATGCTCCGGGACCGGGGTCTAAGTGAAGGTTGGTATCTTGATATTTTATCCACACTCCCCCCGAGGAGCGCAACTGCTTAGAAACTACTATCCGAGCTCCAGCTGTTCCTAAAAACTTAATAAAATTTTCGGTCATAAATTTATCCTACTTTTCATATCTATTTCACTAATTATAGTCAAAGTAAGAGAATAAGAAAGGTCGATTTCTAATGAAAGATAGGCGTTTCCTTGCTCATCCCGTTTTTTAATTCGAATTATAGGCCGAAAAGGAAGAATAGGGTTAATTCTGCTCACTACTGCTTCTTCTCCAGTAGATAATTTTATCAAATCTCCCACCTGATAGGGAGAAAGATGACGAATAAAAGCACCTACCACTTTATCATCTAACTTATAGCCAGCATTCCCCATTAAATATTCAATAACTTCAGGAATAGGGAGAGACTTTCTATAAGGTCGGTTAGAAGTGAGCGCTTCATACACATCTGCTACTGCCACAATGCGAGACAAAATAGATATGTTTTTCTTAGTCAAATGGAATAGATAGCCACTGCCATCTATTCTCTCGTGGTGCTGCAGAGGTATTTCTTTAACCTTTTCGGGTAACTGAGTTTTCTCATCTAAAATATTTTTGGCAAATAGAGGATGCTTTTGAATAATTTCATATTCTTCTTCGGAGAGTTTAGAAGGTTTATTTAAAATTTCTGGAGGAATTACGAGTTTTCCTAAATCATGCAAAAGAGCCCCCAAACCCAGATTAGCAAGCTCTTCATCTTTTAATCCTAAAAATTTAGCAATAAATAGAGAAATAACAGCTACATTAAGAGAATGAGTAAAAGTAAGGTCATCGTGCTTTTTTAGCTGTATGAGAGGGATAACCAGTTCTTTATGAGCTTTAACTTCCTCTGCCATTTGGGAGACATTATGCCTAAGAGGTACAACAGAAGTACTTTTTCCCTGAGACAAATCTTCCAAAATCTCTTGCATATTTTCCAAAGTTTTCTTTTTAGTTTCCAGAGATACATCTTCTCTGGCAACTAACTCTTCATCTTCTTCCCAAATTTCAGCCAAGAAAGAAGAATAACCTTCTTCTTTGATTCTTTCCATAAACTCAGGCGTTACAACCTGTCCTCGCTTTAAAAGGACTCGTTCACGAGAATCAAGAAGGTTAAAAGGAAGAACTTCTCCTACTTCTAATTTAGAAACAGGGATATTAACTTTTTTTATTCGATAAATTTCTCTCAATTTTTATACCCCTTATATACTTATATAGTTAACTACAAAATACAGCCTACGGCGCAAGATAAGGGCAAAATAGATGAGAAAGACTATAGGGGGAAATGTTTCCCCCTATAACCCCCCGAAGAAAATAAAAACCTAAAAAACAACTAAGAAAGTTATGCTATCCCTCAGTACATAGCGACTTTGAGTTTTTGACTCTTGACATAATCTACTTTTTTTAAACTTTCAACAGTTTAAACAGTTTTACAAGATACTATAATTATATGACTTTTCAGCTTTAAAGTATTCTCCAAAACCTGTTATTTGCTATCTTCCTCTCAGGGTGGAAGTGAGGGTGAGAGTGGAAGAACCATAAGGGGGAGAGTACATCTATCGTTCACTGAAAAACTGCTCTAACTGTCTCCAGCGCTTTTTTCTCTATATTGTAGACCCCTCGCAGAACCATTCCGGGATGACGTCCCGTCTTGCGTCATTCCCGAGCACTTCAGTCGGGAATCTATCTTCTCTCATCATTTCCGAAATTTAGCCGGGGATTTATTTCCTCTGTCATTCCCGAAATTTTTTATCGGGAATCCAGAGGTTTAAAGACGTGGACCCCTGATATATACATTCAGGGGTGACGAATAAGGGTGATAAAACCATTCCGGGGTGACAGACTTGAGTGCATCCAAAAGTTTTGAAAACATCTTGATTCCTCGCAGAGACATTCAGGAATGACGGACTTGAGGGAATCTCATTTTCACCCTTACCCTCACTTTCACCCCAGCCTCAGAAGTTCACTTAGCGAAGGCATCACCCAAGCTTTACTTTCACCACTACTTTTTTTACCTCTCCCGGTTCATTACAGACACAAGAAGGTTGATGAGCATCTTGAGGATAAAAGATGGCAAAATAGTTTTCACTCATATTAATTGTTGTCCAAATTCGGGGAGTTTCAAAAAAAGCTATATCTTTTTCTTCTGAATAAGGTTGAGAGAGAACCAATTGACTTACCGGAGCCCACCCTATAGCTTCTTTTCCTCTCACCATATACTGAATATCCGCATATTTTTGGTGAGCTTCCCACTTCACCTCTATAACTGGTCGAGTGGTATAAGACATCACTGTAGCAAATAAATTTTCTCCATCTATCTCATATCGTCCATCAGAAAAACGTTCTAAATCATTTTGAGTAAGGAAAGCAAAGGCTTTAGCAAATTGGCTATTTAAAGAGATATAATGTTTTCCATTTTCTAATAGATCCAGAATCACAAACGCCACCTCCTCAATTGGTTATAAAAAATTTACTATAGTTAATCACAAAATCCATTATAATGACTATAAGGGAGCTGCGCCCCCTTATATCGACCCCAAAGCAAAGGAAAAAGACAAAAACTTAAAAATTAAAAACTACTCGGGGGTAAACCCCCTCATAACCCCCAAAAAGATAAAAACATAAAGCACAAAGGCTACTAAGGTTTATACTGCATGGTAATTCCCCATTTTTAACTTCCGATGTAATTTGCTTTTTAAAGTTTTAATGGCTTCCCAGGTCGGGCAGGATGCTATATTAAACCCCTTTAGCCATTTATGGCTTTTACTAATTCTCGATATATACCCGGGGTAGCAGCCAATATATCTCCTTTAAATAGGTCAAACTTTCCTCCATCGGGTGCTGAAACCACTGCCCCGGCTTCTTGAGCAATTACCACTCCCCCCGCTAAATCCCAGGGAGATAGGGCATATTCCCAGTAACCATCTATGATACCCAAAGCAGTATAGCTCAACTCTAAAGAGGCGCTACCCAAAACTCGCAAGTCGGTAACTTTCATAGTAGATTTTATATCTTCTACCGTCTTGAGGAGTCCTTCTTCCTGGTAAGGAAAGCCCACCACCAGTAGGCTTCCTTCTACAGAGGTGGTAGCAGAAACCCTTATTCTTTCTCCGTTTAAAAAAGCGCCATCTCCTCTTTGGGCATAGAATAAATCTTTGGTTAGGGGATTGTATACCACTCCAGCTATTGGCTCATCATCTTTCCAATAACCTAAAGAAACGGCAAAGAAAGGAAATTTATGAACAAAGTTTAAAGTCCCATCTAAAGGGTCTACATAAAAAGCTTCCCGGTAATGGGGTATTTCCTTGCTTCCTTCTTCCCCTATTATCGGAATGTGAGGAAAACGACCAGTTAAAATAGAGATAATCTTTTCCTGGGATTCTCTATCTGCAGAAGTAACTAAATCATAGGAAACAGATTTTCGAGAAACAGAAAAATTTTCTTCTTCAAAATACTTCTTTAATATGCCTCCCCCCGATAGAGAGGCTATAATCATAGCTTCCAAAATATCAAAAGACACCAACCTAAACCTCCTATCATCAGGTAAAAACTAAGCTACTATCTCCTCAAGAAATATAGTTAACCTAAAACACATTGTAACAACTATAGGGGAAAAAGACCCCCTATCACCCCCATAAAAGACAGCCTACGGCGTAAGCAAAAAGAACAATAACAATAAACAATAAAGGGGTTTGCCCCCTTATAAACCCCTTTCTATTCGTCATTCCTAAATACCTCTGCGAGGAATCCAGATAATAAGAGAAAAAGAAACGAAAACTTAAAAAGCAAACAAAACGCTACTGGTGGGAAAAGCTCCACCAGTCCGCTGGGGAAAAGACCCAGCGCTGAGGAAGAAAAAGTATCTCCCTCAGTATTAGGGGAAAAAGACCCCCTCATAATCCCCAAAAGACAAAAAGATAAAGTTCTAGTAGTTCAACAGATTTTACAGGATGCTACAGTAACTTATCAATAAAAGAATAATATATAGTTTACCGCATTGCTTTCACTTTATCCATAAAAGCCTTCACTCTTCCTTCATCTACGTGATTTTCAAAGCGGCCATCACGTTTGAAAGTAGTCCCTACTATTGCTCCATCGGCAAACTTAAGCTGTTCTTCTACGTTTTCCAATTTTACCCCGGTATTGGCAAAAACCACTGTGTCAGGAACAGCTTCTTTTACTCTCTTTAAGATTTGCACATCGGTCTCTATTCCCGCAGTTAAACCGGATACACATAAAGCATCAGGACGAGCATTGAATACCGTAGATTTAGCGATATCCACTATATCTCGGTCGGCTAAATATTTGGCCGCTTCAGGCACGATGTTAAACAACAGCCTAACTTTCTCTGCCCCTATAGCATACTGATGACGCACTGTTGCTCCACAATTAGTATCCCACAGCCCAAAATCACTGGCATATACCCCGGTAAAAATTTCTCGGACAAATTTAGCTCCAGTAGCTGCAGCTAAATCAAGGGTAGCAGTAGGGTCCCATAACACATTTACACCAAAGGGGATTTTTATATCAGGCATTAACTCTCCTATTACTCGAGCCATAGCTGCTACCGTAACTGTATCCACTTTAGTCATATAAGGTAAGCTAAACTCATTGGAAAACATTACTGCATCGACTCCCCCATTTTGCAGAGCCAGCAAGTCTTTCCGTGCCCACTCTACTACCTTCTTCATCCCTCCTTCCTTATCAAAAGTCGGATCACCAGGCAAAGGGCTAAAGTGGCACATAGCTATAATTGGTTTCTGGCAGTTAAACAATTCTTCTACCCAGGTTTTTTCAGTCATTTTACTTCCTCCTCAAGTATTTGATTTTGATTTAAATAACATCTTGACCAGTCAAAGAGTCAGATAGTTCGTGCATAAAAGGTTTTGTCGCTTCGTAAAGCGAGAGAAAAAGCCGGTAATTTAAAGCATATTTCTCATGAGTTCTTAAATCCGGCTGGATGGTCTTTTCTATTTCTACCCATCGGTTAATTTCAGTGAGATCTTTAAACCAACCTATACCCACTCCAGCCATAAAAGCATCTCCGAAACTGGCTCCAATTTGCTGTCGAGGGATGGAGAGCGGAACTTTAGCTATGTCAGAGACAATCTGCATCCACAGCATATTTTTAGTTCCCCCACCAGTAGCTAAAATACGCGCCGGGGTTACCCCTTCTTCTTTCATAACCTCCAAATTATGGCGAACACCAAAACCCACCCCTTCTAATAAAGCCCGATACACATCTCCTCGGGTATGTCTCAAACCCAAACCAAAGAGCAACCCTTTAGCTCGAGGGTCATTCAAAGGAGTCCGTTCCCCCTCAAAATAAGGTAGAAGTATAAGTCCTTTAGCTCCAGGTGGAGATTGGGATACTAAATCAGCCAGTAATTGATAGGCATTCTTCCCGACAGAAGCTTCTTCTTCCACTTCCGGATAGCCAAATTGGTCGCGAAACCACTTGGTTAAACTCCCAGCAGTAGACATCCCCCCCGTAAAAGCATAGGTATCTTTTTCCAAAAAAGGAGCACTCCAAAAGTGACGAGTTTTAATTAATTCAGCAGTTTTAACGATAAAAAATATGCTACTACCAAACATAAGCATCATATCGTTAAATTCTCTCATACCCGCACTGATTGCCTCAGCTGCCGCATCAGTAGTACCTACTATAACCGGCGTGCCCGCAGCTAAACCAGTTTCGGCCGCCGCCCTATCAGTAACATAGCCAGCTACTTCACAGCTCCAATAAATCTGGGGTAAGCGATTTAGCGGGGTGATATAAGAAGCCACATCTTCTCTCCAGCACAAATTTTGCATATCAAACAAAGGAGCATAACCACTGGCAGTATAGGCATCAATAGTGGCTTTCCCGGTGAGTTTATATACGAGATATGCCTGGCTGGTGATAAACCATCTGGTTTTTTGGAAAACTTCCGGTTCATGATTTTTTATCCACAAAATCTTAGGACCAGAGGCTTGAGAACTCAAATACATACCACTCTGGCGAAAGATTTCCTCTCTACCCAATACTTTTTCTAAATACTCAATTTCCTGAGTCGCTCGAGTATCAATCCCGTAAAGGATGGCTGGTCGTAGAGGCTGGCCGTCTTCAGAAAGGGGAAGAACGCAAGACCCGATAGCACTTATTCCTATTCCCCTAATTTGCTCGGGGTTAATTTTTGATTCGATTAGCAGGTTTTTTACGATTTCTCGAAAATCGTGCCACCACACCCCCTCGGCATCATGCTCAAAATAACCAGGTTGGGGCATATCCATCCCATGAGGGACTACATGCTGAGCAATAATATTACCTTCTCTTTCTACTAACACTCCTTTGGAAGAATAAGTACCGATATCAACCCCTAACAAATATCCTTGGCTCATAAAAAATCTCCTAAATTAATATTTTTCCTTTTTGGAAAATCAGCTTCCCATCCAGATACACTTCGCCATCTTCTCTCATATCTTTTACTATGTCCCAGTGGATAGCTGATTTATTAGTGCCTCCATTTTCCGGATAGGCTCGACCCAGAGCAATGTGGATGGTTCCACCAATCTTCTCATCCCACAATATATCTTTACAAAAATATTTCATTTCTGGATTAGTGCCAAAAGCAAACTCTCCAATTCGACTTGCTCCTGGATCGCTTTTAACCACTTCTTGAAGGAAATCCTGATTGGCAGAAGCAGTGGCTTCTACCAACTCTCCTTTTTCCCAGCGCAAATGGATATCTGGAACGATGCGTCCCCCTAAAACACCGGGAAATTCAAAATATATTTCGCCTTCAACTGTATTTTCTACCGGAGCAGTATTAATTTCCCCATCCGGCATATTTATTTTCCCGTCAGCTACCTGCCACTTCCGTCCTTCCACAGAAAAGCTCAAATCGGTATTCTTCCCCACTATTCGCACCGCTCTACCTCGGTTAAGCACATCAGCCCAACGCTGCCACTCTTTACTTAACTTCGGCCAGTCTAACAAACAAGCATTAAAAAACATATCAGTTATAGTTTCTTCATCCACTCCTGCTTCCTGAGCTAAAGAAGCATTAGGCACTCGCAGCAAACACCAGCGAGTTTTTTCCCAGCGCATTGCTGATACCTTACCCAAGGTGCGCCGAAACTTAGAAAGCCTATCAGAAGGTACATCCCAGAAAACATTTAAATTGTGAGCACCTCGCAGTCCCAAATATACATCCGCCCACTCCATACCGTAAGCTTCAACTTCTGGTATCCACTCTACTTGTTCTTCACTTCCATATTTCAGCAATGACCGATTTAGCTCTTCAGACAAAAACTGCACTTGAGGATGAGCTCCGGCCTTAATACCAGCCTCGTAAACTGCCCGCACCAGAGGGTAAGTTTCTACTTCCACCATAGCCACCATCACTCGTTCTCCTAATTTCACCGCGGTAGAATAATTTACCAATAAATTGCCCAATTCTTTCCAACGTTTATCCATAGCATTCCCCTTTATATTTATAACTTTATTCTTTTTACCCCGCACTCGGGTGGCGATGTACCAGACGATCAATTATAAGTATCACGATAAAAAGAATCCCCCAGGAAAAATCTTTGAAGAAAGAACTACCCCTAACTCCTAAAAGGAGCATATTGAATCCAGTAGAGATGACTTGCAAGGTAAAAGTGGCTAACAAAACTCCAATAATGCTGCCGAAGCCAGGAGAAATACCCCCCAAAACTGAAATTAAAAGAGCTTGCAAAATATATGCCCTAGTACCATACTCAT
>JARRCQ010000015.1 GCA_029982105.1 Candidatus Atribacteria bacterium
CACCTCGCTCATACATAAAAGCCACTCGAGCGAAAATATCATCTGGAGTCATAAACCCCTGGTCAAAACGAGGGTCAGGAAGAGGTCTCCCCTCTATCAGTCGAGAATAAAATTCTCGAGCTTTGGGAAAAACATTTAAATTATAGCCTCCCCGACAGTAAGGACACCGTACTTCTTGTGCCGGAGAAAAGGAAGCAGCTATTTTCTCTCCTGATGAGGATAAAAAGAATTTCCCCTCCTGGTACACTACCCAGCCTTGTTCCATCATAGTTTTGAGTCGCTCCACAAAACCTTTTATGTGCTCATCTTGTCCATCCAACAGTTTCCAAAAACTACAAGGTCCCTGTTTAAGAGTTCGCCATATCTGCACCTCATAACGATCCATAAATTTACTCCTTTCTACTTTTCCCCTCACCTCCGCCATTGTGATAAGTATTTTAGCATCTCATCCCAGTGGGTGTCACGAGCAAATGCTAAATCATCATATTTGTAATTATAAGGGAAGTAAGGAAAATAAACACTTAAACCATAAGTGTTTCCCGCCATATATCCCGAAGCTCGCTCATAAATAACGCATTTTCCAAGTGCTTCTTGCGCTATAGAAGTGCTTTCTTTTACCTCTGGAGAGGCAATTCTAGAATCTTGAGAAAACAAATTAAGTAAACTACCCAAATCCACGTAGTCTGCATCTCCAAAATAGACTGCTGAATCTCCCAAAGAGAGATAAACTTGAGGGGAAGTAAGGGAGTCGTTCAATATATCTTGAGCTAACGCATCTAGAGCCCCCGAGAGAGAAGAAACCTCTCCTAAGTCTATTGCCGATTGAGTAAAACTCCCCCGGGGATAATAGTCTATATAGCTATCCACAACAAGCCGGGCTAAACCTCTCTCGTCCATTGTGGGGTGAGTGACAAAATTACCTAAAATAGTTTCGTAATCCCAACCCTCGCCCGGTTCGAGCTCTTGAGAGGTGACCAACACTCGAGCATAATTTCTAACCTGGTAAGCAACTTCTACCATCGCCATAAGACAGGCATCCATCCCCAGAAAGTCGATTTTGCCTCCTAAATAAGTAGTGGATAGAGATAGGGCTCTCTCCAGTTCCGGTATGGTAATAGAATCTTCAGGGAATTCATCAAAAGAAATATCTTTGCTTTTGAATCCCGTACCATGATCCCAGATGATGAGAGCATATCTACGTGCCGGATAATTTTCCGCACAAAAACGAACAAAATCAGCAAGCACCATTCCATCTCCCATATTCACTTCTCCTAAAGATTCTAAAACCGGAGAGCTGATATGGTTAGACAAGGTATCTTTCTCCACAATATAGCGGGCAGCATCTCCCCAGAAAGGGTCAAATTGCACTATCACTTTTACCCGGTCGGTAGAACCCACCATCTCTAAAGAGTCAAAATCTTGCCAGGCATCTTTGTAGAGGTCGTTATCACCGTTTAAAAAAACCATTACTGTCCAGTCATTATATTGTCCCCCCGGAGGGGTAGGAACAGTCCCACTGTTAAAACAACCGGCCAACAAAAAAGGAAGGAAAATTATCATCCACAGCTTCTTCGTTTTCATTTATCTTACCTCTATCTTCAAGGAGAGAAGGTCGGCTACTGTGTCTGTGTCTCCCGAGCGATCATTCCAGGAATCGCTGCTTTCTTGCTTAGGTCTAAATGTCACCGCACCAACATCCAGAGAATCTTCTACGTTTCCTCCTTTATCTGTCGATACCACCATCACCTTTATAGTATCGGGATAATCTAAATCATTGATCAAAGACAAAGTAATCACCATCTCTCCTCCCGAGATGGAGGAAGAAGAGAAAGGCTTGAAAATACTGTTTGGCTCTTTAAAGAAGAAGTTGTTATTTTCCCATTTCACCACATAAAATCTATCCCAATCATTAGGATCAGTAGAAGGAGCGTCTATCGGATCAGTGCTTATAGCTATATAGTAGATATAAGAAGAGTTAACTTCCCGCCAGGTGGTGGTGATACGAAGGTTATTTTCCTCTTCCCAAGGAATTTGTTCTCCTCGAGCACACCCTACTGCAAGAATCGCCACCACGACAAGAAGAAAAAATTTTCTTTTCATCGATTTATTTATCCTCCTAATTTTATTTTTTCTCCAGGGAGAGCTTTTATTCCATATTCTAACCAGAAGGTATCTTGAGACTGATCATAAAAAAGGCTTATTTCCCGGCAGTGGAGGTCATCAGTTAACCCCACCCGTATTCCATCTATCTCTCCATTTTGAGGATCCCACCTTCCTGAAAAGTCAATACCCCATTCTTTGTTCATAGGCCAGGAAATGCCAAAAAGTATGCTCCCCCATTCTTCATTATCTATATCATAGCTCCCACTCAACTCCACTTTTTTATTATCATTTAAGTTATACTCTATGCTAAATAAAGCATCCACAAATTCTTCCTCTCGAAAATCATATCCAGTATCCAGACTTATTTCCCAGGGGCTCCGGTCGTAATCTAGACCCAGACTTAAATAATTAGTTCGAGGTCGGACATAGTCAAATTTAAAAGGAGTAGCTCCATCATAAGCGCTTCTCTGATAAGAAAGAGTTAAAAACAAATCTGATGAAATTTCATCCGCCCACTTTATGCTTCCCTGCCAAATATAGCGAGCGAAACCATTACCATAAAAGTCTTGCTGAAAATTAACCGAAGACGTGAGATTGCCTCCCCCTACTTCACTTTGGCCTTCCAAGTTAAGGGTAAGGCGCAGACGTTCATCTATTACCCCCGTTTCTTCTTCAAAATAATGACCGAGTAGCAATCCAGGTTTATAGGTAAAATCCGAGTTTCCTATCTTTTCTCTACTCCGAGCAACCTCGAGTTCAGGAATTTTGAACACCACTTTATTAGAGTCACCAGTATAGCTATCCCCTTCTAAATCGGTATGTCCACTATACCGTAAGTAATAAGTATAAGGGGCAGATGTTTTTTTAAAAGTAACTCCGTAGGCCAGGTCTAAATCGGTAAACTCGCCTCTTTGTTCATAATTTTTATAGTTGAGGTCCAACTCGCCAGTTAGGTCATCTCTCAACTTATATTGATAATTCCAGGTAGCGTAAAGATTTTCAGTATCACTGCTCTCATTAGCGCTGTAACTTAAATTAAGTTTATTGGTACTTTTGCCTTTCTCTCGCAAAACAGAAAGAAAACCAGAGTAGCTATCATCGGTTTCTCCCAAGGTGCCAGAATAATTCAAATTCAGGTTCAAATCAGTAAATTCGTCAATTTCTTTACTGTAATTTACACTTCCCCGCAAAGTAGAGGAAGAAGAGGCTGGATCTCGATAATAGATAGTGAATTTACCTTCCTCTCCTTTTCGCTCTAAATAGTGGGTGACCCCCAGACCCCACCCTCCATGTTGCCACCAATCCAGAGTGATGGTACCAAAAGAATAGTCATTTACAAAATAATTGTAATAATAGCTAAAATAAAATCCCAGCTCTGCTGAATGTCCCACCACCGGCAAGAAAGGCAACTGTTGGGTGCGATTTAAGAAAAAAACGTAAAAGGGCAAAGAAAAGAGGCGACGACCAAAATCCCAATAAGAAAGGTCATAGATTTCTACTTTTTCATCGGGATAAATAACCAACCTTTTAGCTTCTATATAATAATGGGGTTCTTCTAAATCACAGCTGGTTAGGTGAGCCCCCTCCACTTCCATTTTTCTTTCCCCTTCCACCTCTTCCTCTTTTACTTCCTCTCCTTGGAAATAAAACTTCCCCTCAATAGATTTACCGGTAATGTCGGAACGTACTTTCTCTAAACTTAGCCAATCGGTTTCCCAATTATAATAGGCCTTTTCTGCTTGAGCTCCTTCTTTCCCTCTTTCTACTACCACTTTCCCTTCTGCTTCTAACTGTTTTTTATCTAAGAAGATATGGATATAGTCAGCAGAAAGAGAGACATCTTTATAAGTTACCTTCCCCTCATAGACCACTACCTCTTCTTCTCCCAGGAAATACCGGAGGCGTTCTCCGGTCAGCTCTATAGCTTCTTGTGCCCCCACCGAGAAGGCAAACAAAAAGATAAAGAAGAAGAGAAGTGTTCCTTGGCGAAGCATATCATTCCTCGCTTTTTTCTTCGATTAAAAATCGAGCACGGGTAATTCCTTCCGCTTCCAAAACTTCGGTATCCAGGTAATAAACCGCTTTGGTTACTTCCATTTCCCGGTCTTTTTCTGTAATAAATACTTTGCCCTCTAAAACTATCCTTTCTTTTTCCCCACCTTCTCCGTTTTCTGGATAGTAGTGAGCCTGGTCAGCTTTTATTTTGGTCTCTTTCCATTCAATTTCCGCTCCCTCTTCGCTCCACGCTTCCTCGGTGTTTCCATTATAGTAAAGCAGAGGAGCTTTCCAGAATATAAAAGAAGTTTCTCCTTCTTCCTCTTCCCTTTCCTTTTTTAGTTCCACTCCTTCTTTAAAGAGGTAAATCTCGGCATCAAAATCTCCCTCCATAAGAGAAGAACGAATCTCGGTTTTACCTCTGGCAACTACCACTTCTCCCTTAAAGATACCTTGATTATCTTTAAGATTAAAAGTAAGTTCCTGACATTGGATACGATTTTCCCCCTGAATAGCTATCACCCTTCCAGAAGCCACAAAAATTTCTCCCGCAGAGTCATACCTGATTTTTTCTGCTTGTTCTAAAATTACTTCTTTGTTCCCCTGGGTTTCTTGAGCATTTTGAATAATCTCTTGAGCCAAAGAAAAGGGCAAAAAAAGGAGGAACGAAGCACAAAATAGCACTCCCCACACTACTATTTTTTTCAATCTTATCCCTCACTTGGACAATTTTTGGTTATTATATCATTAAGCATATTTAAAGTTAAATGGACTATAGGTTTAGCATTACCCATAAGTTTTTCCTGAACACTATATAAGGTCTTCAAAATAGACAAATTGGCAGAAAGGAATTCTACTTTGCTTTCTTAATCTTGCGTCGCAGACTGTTTTTCGCAGCACACCGTAAAGGAAACGGAGAAGAGGCCAATAGTCCTCCTTGCTAATTTGACTCAGTTCGGATAAATTATTGGGGGAAATAATTAACAGGAGGACACAGGAATGGAATTAGACGTGAAAAAAATTCAAGAGATATTACCTCATCGCTTTCCTTTCCTCTTAGTAGATAAAATAATCTCCTTAGAGAATGATAAAGTGGTGGGAATAAAAAACGTAACTATGAACGAATGGTTTTTCCAGGGACATTTTCCGGGAAATCCTATTATGCCGGGAGTTTTGATTATAGAGAGTATGGCTCAGGTAGGTGCTACTATGATGATGAATATGGAAGAGTTTCGAGATTGTACCCCTTACTTCACCTCTTTAGATGGAGTTAAGTTTCGCCGTCCGGTTACTCCAGGCGACCAATTAGTGATGGAAATAACTCTCCTAAAAGTGAGGAGAGGAATTGGTAAACTAAGAGGAGTGGCACGAGTAAATGAAGCAATAGTAGCAGAAGGAGAAATAGGCTTTTCTTTGGTAAAAGAGGAGGTAAAAGCTTGAGGGAAAGTAAAGTAAAAATATTAGGAACTGGCTCCAGCGTTCCCGAGCGGGTTATCACTAATTTTGATCTGGAAAAAATGGTAGATACAAGTGATGAATGGATTACCACTCGCACCGGCATTAAACAAAGAAGAATAGCCGGAGAAGGAGAAAGCACTTCTACCTTTGCCTTGCTCGCTGCTCAAAGAGCACTTCAGGCTGCTCAAGTTTCCCCGGAAGAATTAGACCTGATAGTGGTAGCGACAGTTACCCCCGATATGTTATTTCCTGCTACCTCTTGTCTATTACAAAGAGAGCTAAAAGCCTCTAAAGCAGCTAGTTGCGATTTAGAAGCCGGCTGCACAGGGTTTGTTTATGCTCTATCTTTAGCTGAAAAATATCTCCGAGGAGGAGGGGGAGAAAAGGCCTTAGTGGTAGGAGCAGAAACTCTTTCCAAGATATTAGACTGGCAAGATCGTTCTACCTGTGTATTATTCGGTGATGGGGCGGGGGCAGCGGTCTTGGGGCTCAGCGAAGAAGAGGGAATTTTAGCCACTTACCTGGGTTCTGATGGGGGAGGAGCTCATCTTCTCGAGCTTCCCGCCGGATGTTCCCGAATGCCAGCTTCTCTGGACACCGTTAATAACCGACTACATTATATAAAAATGAATGGAAACGAAGTGTTTAAGTTTGCGGTAAAAATTATGGAAGAAGCTTCTCTAGAAGTGATAAAAAGAGGCAATGTGGAAATAGATGAGGTAAGTCTTTTTATTCCTCATCAAGCCAATATTCGCATCATCAATTCGGCAGCTAAGAGGCTGAGTATCCCCGAGGAAAAAGTTTTTGTGAATGTTCATAAATATGGCAATACTTCCTCTGCCTCTATTCCCCTGGCTTTAGACGAAGCATGCCGGGAAGGTAAAATCAAGCGTGGCGATTTAGTGCTCTTGGTAGGTTTCGGTGCCGGTTTAACCTGGGGTTCAGCCCTTATCCGATGGTAAAGGAGGTTTTAAAGTGGAAAGAAAAGTAGTAGTCACAGGTATAGGAGTAATCAGCCCAGTGGGCAGTGGTAAAGATAAATTCTGGCAATCACTAATAGAAGGAAAATCAGGAATTGACCGAATTAAAAGTTTCGACCCCGGTGATTTTGATAGCCAGGTAGCAGGAGAAGTAAAAGATTTTGACCCCGAAAATTTTCTTCCTCGGAAAGAATACCGGAGAATGGATCGTTTTTCCCAATTTGCCGTTTGTGCTTCTCTTATGGCTATGGAAGATGCTTCTATATCTTTAGAAAATCTGGATAGAGAGAGAGCCGGAGTTATTTTAGGCTCAGGTATTGGAGGAATCCAAACTTTTGAAGACCAGCATCAGGTTCTTTTGACTAAAGGTCCGGGGAAAGTTAGTGCTTTCTTCATTCCTATGATGATAGTTAATATGGGAGCAGCCAACGTTGCAATACAATTGAAATTGAAAGGACCTAATAGCTGTGTCTCTACCGCTTGCGAAGCTTCTACTCACGCTTTAGGAGAAGCTCTGCGTATCATCCAGAGGGGAGAAGCAGACTTAATGGTAGCTGTAGGAGCAGAAGCTTCTATCACCCCCTTAGCCCTGGCTGGATTTTGTGCCATGAAAGCTCTCTCCACCCACAATGGCGACCCAGCTAAAGCTTCTCGCCCCTTTGACCGTACTAGAGACGGGTTTGTAATGGCCGAAGGAGCAGCAGCATTAATTTTAGAAGAGGAAGAAAGGGCGAAAAAGCGAGGAGCCCGGATTTATGCCGAGCTAAAAGGATATGGTTCTACTTGTGATGCTTATCACATTACCGCTCCCGACCCCGAAGGAGAAGGAGCCACTCGTTCTATGAAGTTAGCAATAGAAGATGCTCACTTAACCCCAGAAGATATCGACTATATCAATGCTCATGGCACTTCTACCCCCCTAAATGATAAAGTGGAAACTCTGGCTATTAAAAAACTTTTTGGAGAAAGAGCTTACCAGATTAAAATTAGCTCTACCAAATCTATGACCGGACATCTTTTAGGAGGAGCTGGAGCGCTGGAAGGGGCAGCGACTGTCCTGGCCATCTATAATAATATCATTCCTCCCACCATAAACTTAGAAGAAAAAGACCCGGAGTGCGATTTAGATTACACCCCCCACCACGCCTTTCCTTTGAAAATCAGGAATGCTCTTTCTAACTCATTTGGATTTGGAGGTCACAACGGTACTTTAGTCTTTTCTCGTTATGGAGAGTGATATTGATGGTCAACTGGTGGGTTTTACCTCTCAACTACCTTCTAGGCTCCCTCCCTTGTGGACTGATAGTGGGTTGGATAGTGAAAGGCGTAGACATCAGAAAATACGGGAGTGGGAGCATTGGCGCTACCAATGTTTCCCGAGTAGCTGGTTTTCTTCCCGCTCTCATTGCCGGCGTGGGAGACGCTGCAAAAGGATTTTTGGGTGCCTATTTAGCCACTCACTTTTTACCTAATCCCTATCTCTGGTTTTTAGCTCTTTTCCTTTTGATTCTGGGTCATGATTGGTCTATATTCCTCCGCTTTCAAGGAGGAAAAGGAGTAGCTACCACTTTGGGAATACTTTTCTACCTTTCCTGGGAATCAGCAATTCTTTGCTTTCTCACCTGGATAATTATGGCATCTATCACCCGCTACTCTTCCCTGGGTTCTTTGAGCGGTGCTCTTTTAATGCCTGTTTTTCTCTATCTCTTTGGAAAACCTCCTGAGTTTATAATCTGGGGAATATTTGCCGCAGCGCTCGTGTTTTGGAGGCATAAGGGAAACATCCAGAGATTAATTCACGGCCAAGAGTTAAAAATGGGTCAGAAAGGAGCACTAAAATGATAGAATTAAACAAGGATAATTTTAAAGAAGAAGTGTTAGATTCAGAAATTCCAGTATTGGTTGATTTTTGGGCTACCTGGTGTATGCCCTGCCGAATGATGGCTCCCATTGTAGAGGACCTAGCCACTTCCTGGCAAGGAAAAATTAAAGTTGGCAAATTAAACACCGACGAAGTTCCAGAAATTGCTGGTAAATATGGTATTCAAGCTATTCCTACTCTTTTGATTTTTAAAGGAGGCAAGGAAGTAGGAAGAATAGTGGGATACGTGCCTAAAAAAACAGTGGAGGAAAAATTACAAAGCGTTATTAATTCCTAATGGATAGATTTAAACTCGAAATAATCTGGATAGGTTGCTTTATTCTGTTACTTTTTCTCCCCCCGGGAAAAGCACAGAGCATAGAAATGGAAGAGAGTATTTTTGGCCTCAACTCTGTTCGGTCCCTGGGGGGAAATCACAGCGTCAAGAAAGAAGTGGCTCTAACTTTTGACGACGTCCCCAGCCCCTTTACTCCTCAAGTGCTGAAAATTCTAAACAACTATGACATATCAGCTACTTTTTTCTTAGTTGGTTATCAAGTGGAAAAGTCTCCGGAAATCGCTCGCCAGATTGTAGCGGCAGGGCATGAGATAGGCAATCACTCTTTTTCCCATCGCTGGTCAAGTGATAACTCAGCGGAAGCCCTGGCAGAAGATATTAAACGGGCAGAAGATGCTATTTATCGAGCTACTGGCCAAATACCTCTTTACTTTCGTCCTCCGGGAGGAATGGTAAACGACAAAGTTAAAAAAGCCTGCGGGGAAACCGGCTATAGTATTCTCTTGTGGTGGGTAGACTCTCGAGACTGGTTGCTTAACGAAGAAGAAATATTAGAAACGGTTAACAAAGAAGTAAAAGATGGGGCTATAATTCTTTTTCACAATTTAGCCACCACGGTTAAAGTGTTACCCCAGGTTATTGAGGATTTAAAAACAAAAGGCTACGAGTTTGTGACTGTATCACAACTCCTTAGATATTAGAGGAGAAAATGTTCTGGCCCCCGGAGTGGGATTTTTTACCTGTGGTTTTAAACGATTTCCGAGGAACAATTATGGTGGTAGCACCACCAGACCGGGGAAAAAGCACTTTAATCCGCCTGCTTTCTTCTTTCTTTGCCCGCAAAGGTAAAAAAGTGGGATGGGTAGACTCAGACCTCGGACAATCTAATGTTGGTCCTCCCAGTACGGTGGGAATGATAATGATATCTAAAAAAACTCTTCCCTCTCTTCAGGAGAGATTATTTACTCCTTACTTTCGCTTTGTGGGAGATATAACTCCAGAAAAAAGAATAGAAGCTACCGCTTTATACACTGCTGAATTAGCTAAAATAGCCCACTCTAAATCTCAGATTACTCTGATCGATACCTGTGGTTTGCTTTTTTCTTTATCCGGCCTTCGCCTCAAGATGTTAAAGATGAAATTAATTAAACCGGAATTAGTGTTGGGTATAGGAAAGGATAAGGAATTTGAAGTGTTGAAGAAGTTTTATGGAGAGCAATTTTGGATTATCCCCCCTTCTTCTCAAGTTTCTAAAAAAGATTACGAGAAAAGAAAAAACCACAGAGAACGACTTTTCTCTCTGTATTTTTCTCCCAGGAAAGATTGGGAAGGAGGATGGGAAAGCCTTCGTTTCTTTTTGCCTTACCATCCTTATTTTTTCCTTCAAGAATATCATTTGAGAGAAGGCATAGCGACTTTCGAATTTCCCCGCAATTTTTCTCTCATTTTAAGCTCCTCTCCCGAAAACAAAGATAGTAGATCCCGGGTAATAAACCCCTCTTCTCTTTCTTCCTCTATTTGTGGTCTCTACAGTGAAAGAGGAGAAGAGTTAGGGCTGGGCATCATCCAGGATGTTAATGAGGAAAAAAAGACTATAATTATCAAAGGCACTCAGCTAAACCCCGGTAATCTGGAAACGATAGTTCCTGGAGTAGTAAAAATTAATGCTAAATTTCCAGATACTGAACGGTAACCCCCTCTAAACTTTCTAACTCCTTTTTTAGCTGTTCGTTTTCTTCTTTTTTGCCAGTCAATTCTAAAATTACTAATCCGTCTTCAGCACAATATTCAGGAGAAGTTTCATGAAGCCCCAAGCGGGTTTTAATATTACACCCGTGTTTGGTTAAGTATTCTTGCACCTTAAGTGCCTGATGAGAACGAGCTCCTATTTTGACTACCATAATTTGATAAGCCATTTTATCACCTCGTTTAACATAGTTATGTTACAAAAACATTATAACATTCCTTGATGCCTATAACACCCCGTAAATCCATTGTACTGGGTCTCGAGCCTCCTTCTTCTCCTACCAGGAGGGAGGAGAAAGTTTAAGCTTACAGGAGGTGTTTCAGTATCCTCCTGACACTACCAGAACTTGTCCGGTGATAAAACTCGCTTCTTCCCGGGAGAAGAAAAGTACTGCTTCAGCCACATCCCGAGGATTACCCAAGCGACCAACGGGTATTTTCTTAATTATTTCTTTTTCTTTACCAGGAGGCGTTACTGAACGTAAAAGATCGGTATCGATTTTGCTGGGAGCAACAACATTTACCGTTATTCCATAAGAAGCAAATTCTTGAGATAATGCCTTACTTAAGGCTATAACTCCTCCTTTAGCAGCTGCATAATGAGCTCCCGAAGTGCCTCCAGTTATTCCGGAAGTAGAAGAGATGTTGATAATTCTTCCCCATTTTTTACTTATCATATCGGGTAAAACAGCTTGAGAAACTAAGAAAGTTCCCCGTAAATTCACGGCCAAAATTTTATCCCAGGTGTCTTCTTCTATCGAAAGAGCCGAAGAATAGGAAGGGTCACCTATCCCGGCATTATTTACCAATATATCAATCAGCCCCAATTTTTGGTGAATTTGCTCTACCATCTTCTCAACTTCTTTCTTTTGAGATACGTCTCCTTTTACCTTTATAGCTACAGACCCCCAACTCTCTATTTCTTCTACCACCTCTTGAGCGGCCTCCTCTTTTTGGAGATAATTCACTGCTACCTGCGCCCCAGCTTGAGCTAAAGATAAAGCAATAGCCCGACCGATACCTCGGCTTCCTCCTGTAATCAAGGCGGTATGAAAAGAAAGTTTTCCCATAGTTTGTTCTCCTTTATAATAATTTATCCTCAAGATAAATTATAATAGAATCATCAAAGCAAAAGAAAGGAAAACCATCAAAATGGAAAAGCCAGCACCATTGTTTTTAGGGATTGATTTAGGAACTCAAGGAGTTAGATGCTTGGTCTCTACCCTTCAAGGAGAAATTGTAGCGGAAGGAAAAGAAAAGATTTCTCATACCTATCGAGAAGGAGTGTGTTTTGAACAGGAACCAGAAGAATGGTGGGAAGCAACTGTTCAAGCCTTACAGGAAACCCTCTGCAACTTGAGGGAAAAAGGGAAAGATTCAAGCTCCATTCAGGCTTTATCCTGCGATTCTACCTCTGGCACTGTTTTAGCTCTTGACCGAGAAGGACGAACACTCAGCCGGGCTATTATGTATAATGATGGAAGAGCGAACGAAGAAGCAGAAATCATAAATCGGGAAGCCACCTCGTTTATTGAGCGATTAGGTTATCAATTTGGAGCTTCTTTTGCTTTAGCTAAAGTACTGTGGTGGAAAAGAAATAACCCGGAATTATTTGATAGGGCTCACTTTTTTCTCCACGCTGCTGATTTTATAGTGGGAAAATTAACTGGAGAGTGGGGTGTGTCAGATACCTCTAACTCTCTGAAGATGGGCTATGACCTTATCGATTTTAAATGGCCTTCTTTTATTGAAAGTCAATTGGGCATTCCCATCTCCAAACTTCCTCGGGTAGTCAGCCCCGGAGATGTAGTAGGTAATGTTAGGCCTCAAATAGCTCAGGAATTAGGTTTACCTCCTAACTGTGAGGTGGTGGCAGGATGTACTGATGGTACGGCATCTTTTTTGGCGTCTGGTGCTACTCATCCGGGGGACGTATCCTGTGCTTTAGGAACTACCCTGGTGGTTCGGAGCATTAGTTATCAATTGATCAAAGACCCAGAGGGACGGATTTACTGCCATCGCCACCCTGAAGGTTATTGGTTACCAGGAGGAGCGAGCAACACCGGAGGAGAGTGTTTAGAGGTATATTTCCCAGGGGAGAATTACCAGATGTGGGATGAAAAAATAAGCCAGGATCATCTTCCCACTTCTCTTTTAGTTTATCCCCTCACCCGCCAAGGAGAACGTCTGCCTTTTTCTTCCAAAGAAGCGTCTTTTTTCCGGGTAGGGAAAGAAAAAAGTCGGGAAGAACTTTATGCTGCCTGTTTAGAAGGAGTGGGTTACATAGAGCGGCGGAGTTTAGAGCTATTAGAAAGCCTAGGGGCGGATAGCATAACTAGAGTTTTTGCCTCCGGAGGTGGCTCTCGTAGTCCTATCTGGCGAAAAATCCGGGCTAATATTTTAAATCGCCCTCTTTTCCTGGCTCAAACTACCGAATCAGCTTTTGGCTCTTGCATTCTATCGGCTTCCCCTTCCTGGGGGAAAATATCCCACGCGGTGCAAGAAATGGTTCATCTCTCAGGAGAAGAAGCTCCTCATCCCCTTCTTTCTTCTCTTTATGAGGAGCGCTACCAAGCTTTCTTAGCTGAATGCAAAAAACGAGGCTATATTTAAAAGAACTATAAGGGGGTAAACCCCCTTATAACCCCCATTAAAAAATAAAACTTAAAAACAATATAAAAGACAAAATCTTACTGAAGGGAAAAACATCCTTCAGTGGGGTAA
>JARRCQ010000016.1 GCA_029982105.1 Candidatus Atribacteria bacterium
TCAGTTTTTGTTGGGAATTAGTGAAAACCCCTATGTAATTACTGGTCTAATTGTGCTGTTGCTTTTAGTGCTGGGTATGTTTATAGATTCAACAGTTCTGATTTTACTGCTTACTTCAATCTTGGTACCTGTGATGCGACAAATAGGGATGGATCTGGTTCACTTTGGAGTTCTGATGGTGATAACTTGCGCTACCGGGCTCTTAACTCCTCCAGTTGGTTTGACTATGTATGCCGTTTGTTCGGTTATGGAATGTTCACTGGAAGATTATATGAGAGAAAGCTGGCCCTTTCTGATAGCTATGTTTATCTTAATTGCGACTATGTTATTCTTTCCTCAAATCGTTTTATTCATTCCCAACTTAATATTTGGCTAAAGCGTAGATGAAAATTTTCAGGAGGTATCGTTTATGGAAGGAAAGATAGCAATTGTTACTGGTGGTGTTTCTGGCATTGGCAGAGCCATTGCCGACCGCCTGGCTGAGCGAGGCTATACGGTTGTAGTGTGTGATATTAATCGGGAAAAAGGTGAAGCTCTGGAAAGAGCCAGTCATAAGGTTAAAGGAACTTATGTATTTAAATACTGTAATGTAGGCGAAGAAAAAGATATTAAAAGAGTAGTAGAAGAAGTAGAAAGGGATTATGGGGAAATTTCAGTGCTGGTTAACAACGCTGGTATCATCAGAAGACGAAAAGGAGAAGAAATCAAAATATCTGACTGGGACGATGTTTTTAAGGTGAATACCCGGGGTGCTTTTATTTTCTGTAAATATGTTTCTGAAGTTATGAAAAAGCAGAAAAGTGGCCGCATAGTTAATATTTCTTCTGTGGCCAGTAAAATGGGCGATATTACCTCAGCTCCTGGATATGGTCCTTCTAAAGCAGCAGTAAATGGACTTACTAAAACCTTTGCTCGGGAGTTAGCCCCTTATGGTATAACAGTAAACGCCGTTGCTCCTCACGCCATTGAAACTGAAATGAGTGCCGAGTGGTCAGAAGAGATGAGACAAAAAATTATTTCTGAAATTCCCCTTAAGAGATTGGGTAAACCACTTGAGGTAGCGGCAGTTGTGGAGTTTTTGGTTTCTGATGAGGCTGGTTTTATTACCGGAGAAATAATTGACGTTAATGGTGGATTTTTAATGGATTAAAAACTAAAAGGAGAAATAGTTATGAAAGTAAATTTTGATTTAAAAGGAAAGGTAGCTGTTATAACTGGTGGCGGTGGGATTCTTTGCAGTGAGATGGCTCGTGGCTTAGCTTCCTGGGGAGTTCAGGTGGCAGTGTTAGATATCAAAGAGGATGCAGCATCGAAAGTAGCGAAAGAGATTGAACAAGGCGGTGGGAAAGCAATAGGCATCAAAGCTAATGTATTAGAGAAAAGCTCCCTTTTAGAAGCTCGCTCAAGAGTATTAGAAAAATACAGCAAGATAGATATTTTAATTAACGGAGCGGGTGGTAATAGAAAAGAAGCTACCACCAGTGAAGAGCAAAGTTTTTTTGACCTTCCAGAAGATGCCATCCAGTGGGTGTTTAATTTGAATTTTCTGGGTGCAGTTCTCGCTTCTCAGGTTTTTGGAGAGGCTATGGTAAAGAACAAAACTGGCTCAATTATCAATATATCTTCTATGGCTGCCTTTAGACCCTTAACTAAAACAATCGCTTATTCTGCAGCCAAGGCAGCCGTTAGTAACTTTACCCAGTGGTTGGCAGTACATCTTAATCAGAACTATTCTAAAAATTTGCGGGTTAATGCCATTGCTCCTGGCTTTCTCATCACCGAACAAAATAGATATCTATTGATCGATGAGAAAACTGGTGAAGAAACGGAAAGAGGGCGGAAAATTAAAGAGCATACCCCTATGGGACGCTATGGAGAACCAGAAGAACTATTAGGAGCGGTTATCTGGCTTTGTTCAGACGCAGCCTCCTTCATAAACGGAGTGGTTATTCCCATAGATGGAGGGTTTTCAGCTTATTCAGGGGTGTAAAGGGTGAAAAACCCCAAATTAAGAAAATCAGATCAAATTTTGGCAAATAACTGCATTGAAAATTATACAATGGGTCGTTCACGATATTGGAAAAATATTAAAAAGGTCTTGATTGTTGTTGCTTCATTTCCTTAAAATACACTAAGTTGGGTTTGATAGGAGGATAGCTTTTAAAGTTGAAAATTGTAAAAGATAGCATTAGCAAACAAATCTATGCCATAATAAAAGAAGAAATACTACTTGCTAAGCGAAAGCCGGGGGAGCAAATTAACCCCCGGAAATTGGCTAATGAATTTGAAACCAGTATTATGCCCATCAGAGACGCTTTAAATCAGCTAACCACTGAAGGGTTAGTAGTTCGTAAAGCCCGGGTTGGTTTTTTTGTTCGTTCTTTTACCCAAAGGGAAGCGCAAGACCTTATGGAGGTGCGCAAACTTTACGAGCTTTATTGTTTAGATAAATACTTCGATAGAATAGACCGCAAAAAACTGTCGGACTATTTAAATAGGTCTTTAGAAAGGATAGATATTTCTTATAAGGACCGGGAATTTGATGAGCTAGATGAAAATATTCATGATTTAATTGTCAAGGCTTCAAATAACTCGTGGCTAATAAATGGCTATAATAGTATTAGAAATTATATTATTGTCCTTAAACATTTAGATATCGGCCGAGTTCAAATGGCTCAAAAAGAACATATATCCCTAATTGAGGCTATCTTGGATGGAGACAAAGAAAAGGCTAAAAAGACTCTGGAAGAGCACATACAAAGAGTAACTGAGGAATTAATAATAAACCTGTCTCCGGGGTGATGGAAGAAGATGGCTTGTAAACCGAAGGAGAACAGTTACAAGATAGTCTCAATACAGCATAGTGATTTAGTGATTTTCTTCAACCTTATGATAAACAGCAACGATGCTGTTCACAAATAAGAAGGTAGTATTTGAGTTTTATTTTTCAGACTCTCGAGGAGATTCATATCCCGTTTAGGAGTTGCTATCAACTTTTACGTATGATCTGAGAGAAGCGTCCTCTTCATGAATTCCATCAACGAATTTCACTCCTTGTAACATAAAAATCAAGTATTGCGTGAAATGATGAGAGAAATCAGCTAAAATAGGATATCATAGCTATTTTAGGTTGAAATTCGGTTTGTAGTAAAATCTTTAGGCTAATTACTGGGCCATTTATATTTAGTTCAGTTTACAACCGGAAAACTTTACCTCCTGGTAATTCTTGCACTAACCCTTGTAATTCTAAAGAGAGTAAAACTCGGAAGAATTTTCCCTCTTCCCAACCAGTAAGCTGCAAAAGTTCTTCTTTAAATATCCCCGAAGAGTCGATAAAAGAAAATAATTCCTTCTCGTCTCCCTGAAGATGAGAATCCTCTCCCCCAGATTTTCTTGTTTTCTCAGAAGAAAAACCTAATGTTTCTAAAATATCTTCTTTGTTTTGCACTAACTTGGCTCCTTGAGCAATGAGATTATTAGTTCCTTCACTCTGCGGAGAAAAAATAGACCCGGGTACGGCCATCACTTCTCTTCCTTGCTCCAAAGCAAAATCTGCGGTAATCAACGCTCCACTGCGCTTTGGAGCCTCTACCACCACTACTCCTGGAGTTAAACCACTGATAATCCGGTTACGCGGAGGAAAGTTCTCCGCTCGAGGAGGACATAGAGGAGGGTATTCGCTAACTATAGCTCCTCCTTTCTCTACTATTTCTTCAGCTAATCGCCGGTGAGAAGTAGGATAAATTACTTCTAAGCCACTTCCCAATACTCCCACCGTAATTCCCTCTTCTTGTACTACACTACTGTGTGCTTCCCCGTCAATACCTAAAGCTAACCCACTCACCACCACCCACTTTTCTCTTGCTAGCTCTGAAGCCAAAATTTTGGTTACTTTCCGGCCGTAAGGAGTAGGTCTACGCGTACCCACCATGGAAATAAAAAAATCAAACTGGCGAAAATCTAAGTTACCCCACATATACAGTAAAAAAGGAGAGTTAGAAATATTACGAAGAAGAGAAGGATAATCATCATCCTGCAAAGTAAGAACTTTAAAGTTTTTACTTTCAATTTTCTCTCTTAGCTTTTCTGGTTCAATCTTTTTTCTCTCTTCCTCCACTTTCTGAGCTATTCCAGGGCCAATTACTTCACTTAATTCCTTTACGCCTGCTCTCCAGGCAGTTCGGGCATCACCAAAGGTATTTAACAGTTTCTGGAAACGAGTAGGACCAATGCCCATCACATGGTTAAAAGCAATCCAAAAATCTTTTTCTTCCACTTTAAGGCTCCTGATATTTTCGGTCTAAAGAACGATAATGAATAGCCTCCGCCACATGTTCTAACTGAATAGTCTCTGATTGCTCTAAATCAGCAATAGTTCTCGCCACCTTGAGAATGCGGTGATAAGCACGAGCGCTTAAGGCTAAAGACTCCATAGAAGCCTCCAAAAGTTTTTTGGCTTCTCCTTCCACAGGTGAAAAACGACGGAGGTAGCGAGCACTCATCTGACCATTGAGGTGGATTTTCTCTCCCCGGAAACGTTCGGTCTGGATTTGCCGAGCTTTTTTAACTCTTTCTCTCACTTCTTGGGAGGTTTCTTCTTTCTTTTCTGAAGCAATTTCAGAAAAATCCAAACGAGGTACTTCCACCTGCAAATCAATGCGGTCTAAAAGAGGACCTGATAATTTAGCCCGGTATCGGGCAATCTGTTGATACGAACAAGTGCAGGTTTTTTTAGTATCACCTAAATATCCGCAAGGACAAGGATTACAAGCCAACACTAAAATAAAAGAAGCAGGATAAGTAATAGTAGTAGAAGCACGAGCCACAGTGATTTTGCCCCCTTCCAAAGGCTCTCGCAAAGCTTCTAAAACGTTGCGCCTAAATTCTAAAGCCTCATCTAAAAATAAAACTCCATGATGAGCTAAGCTTACCTCTCCGGGACGAGGCCATTGTCCTCCTCCAATCAAAGCTACATCAGAGATAGTATGATGAGGGGCACGAAAAGGACGCTGAGAAATCAAAGGTCGCTCTTCAGAAAGGAAACCTGCCACACTGTGGATTTTAGTTACTTCAATCGCTTCATCTAAAGACAAAGGAGGAAGTAAAGAAGGCAATCTTCGGGCCAACATTGTCTTACCCGAACCAGGAGGACCAATTAATAAAAGGTGATGTCCTCCAGCAGCAGCAATTTCTAAAGCTCTTTTTCCTCCTCTTTGCCCTTTTACTTCTGATAAATCCTCTCCCTCTCCTCCTGCGGAAAAAAGAGCTTCTCGGTCTAAAGTAGTAGGTGATAAATTTATTTTATCTTGCAAAAAATCACAAACCTCATTGAGATGATGAAAACCATAAACTTCTAAATTTTCTACCAGGGCTCCCTCTTTGGTATTCTCTTGAGCCAAAAACAAGCGGTAATTTTTCCCTTCCAAAGAAAGGAAATGAGCCACGGGAAGAACTCCAGCTATTGGTTTTATTTCCCCGGAAAGGGATAGCTCTCCCAACGCCACTACCGAAGGAGGGACAAACTTCATCTGTCCAGTAGCAGCCAATATTCCCAGAGCAATAGGAAGGTCGAACTCGCTCCCACTCTTTTTTAAAGAAGCAGGAGCTAAATTAACCGTTACTCTACCGCCAGGAAAGGAAAAGCCACTATTTTTGACGGCACTACGCACTCTTTCTCTGGCCTCTTGTACTGCAGTATCAGGAAGACCTACTATTTGAAAAGAAGGAAGACCTGAAGCCACATCTACCTCTACTTCTACTAAACGGGCATCCACTCCCCAAGCTGTGGCGCTTAATACTTTAGCTAACAAAACCACACCTCCCTTAAAAAGACCCAGGATAATAAGAAAACTGCAGCTTTCCCTTTTCTTTTTGAATAGCTAAAACGTCAAAGCGAAAACAAACTTCCTCTGGGTTATAACCTTTCCTTTGTAAGTAAAAAAGAGCAGAGCGGCGAATTTTATTTTGCTTTTCTTTAGTGACTGCCTCTTCTGGAAGTCCGGCTTTTAAGCTCTCTCTCATTTTTACTTCCAGAAACACCCAGGTATCTCGGTCTTTAGCAATTATATCTATTTCTCCCCAAGGAGAGCGAAAGTTAGTTTCTAAAATATCTAAACGGAGCTTGCTCCTTATCCATTTCTGGGCTATTAATTCTCCTTTTCTACCCTTAGCTCGGTTTTCCATATTTCCGGCAAAAACTCAGACGATGGCAACTCTCCAACCCCCATTTCTCAATCTCTTTTCGATGGAGAGAAGTACCATACCCTTTGTGTTGAGAAAAACTGAAATGGGGGAAAAGAGGTTGATAAAAGTTTTCCATAATTTCATCTCTAAATACTTTAGCTACCACCGAAGCTGCCGCCACCGCTAAACTTTTGCTTTCTGCTCGAGCGAAAGACAGAGAAGAAGTCTGGAGATAGGGAATTTTGACCCAGTCTAAAACTAAGAAATCAGGAAAATAGGAAGACGATGCTCGGCAAATAGCTTCTTGAAAAACAAAAGCATTGGCTTTTTCAATACCCACAGCATCAATAAACTTTTCTCCTACCATCCCTATCCCTATAGCCCAGGTAGAAGAACAGATTTCTTTATATAATTCCTTTCTCCGAGAAGGAGAAAGAGACTTAGAGTCTTTCACTCCCGGGAGATAACAATAGCGAGGCAAAACCACACAAGCAGCAACCAGAGGCCCCGCCAAAGGGCCTCTACCTGCTTCATCTACGCCTCCGATAAAAGAATATCCTCTCTCCCAGAGAAATTCTTCTATCATCTCAATATTCTAATTCGCTGAGGTGGCCAATAAACTAAAAAAGCTTGTCCCAAAATGTTCTGGCGAGGCACATATCCCCAAAACCGACTATCGTCGCTATTGCTACTATTATCGCCTAAAACAAAGTAAGAATCTTCGGGAATTGCTCTTTCATCTTGACCATAATAGCCTATATCATAGTAAGGACGAGCAAAAAGTTCTCCTTCTAAAGGAATCCCGTTTATATACACGAGACCATCTTCAATTTTAACCCTCTCTCCCGGCAAACCCACCACCCTTTTTATCAGGTTTTTGCGAGGATCAAGAGGATAGCGAAAAACTATAATATCTCCTCTTTCGGGTTCGGTAAAACGGTAAATAAACTTGGCCACCAAAACCCTCTCCCCCGGAACTAAAGTAGGCTCCATAGAACCACTGGGAATATAATATCCTTCTATTACGAAATAGCGTATCAAAAGTGCTATAACGAGAGCCCAGAGGATAGTTTCTATCAATTCTCGCCAGGCGCTTTTCTTTTTAGATTTCTCGCTTTTCTGCAATCCTGGACTCCTTGCTGCTTCTACTCCTTAAGTAATATAGTTTAGCTCTTCTTACTTTTCCTCGACGCAGAACCTCAATTTTTTCTAAGGAAGGAGAGTGAAGAGGAAATATGCGTTCTATTCCTACTCCAAAAGAAACCTTCCTCACTATAATACTACGGTTTATCCCTGAACCTCGCACTCCAATCACTAAACCCTCAAAATTCTGGAATCTTTCTTTATCACCTTCCACAATTTTAATGGTTAATCGCACTGTATCTCCGGGATGCACTTCAGGAACTTCTTTAATATAGCTACTTTCTACTGCTCGTAAAATTCTTGCTTTGTCCATTTGAACCTCCTCCTGGAAAAAATCCTTCCTAATATATCATTCCTGTCTATCCTTGGCAACTGATAAAAGTTCAGGCCGCACGCGGGCAGTCTTTTCTTGTGCCTTCCTCTTTCTCCACTCTTCGATAAGAGCATGGTTTCCAGATAGCAAAATTTCTGGAACTTCCAGCCCTTGAAAAACTCGAGGACGAGTAAATTGAGGAGGGCCAAATTCTCCTTGATAAAAAGAATCAACTTTTATTGATTCTTCATCACCTAAAACCCCGGGAATCAGACGAACGGTAGCTTCAATCATTACCAGAGCAGCTAACTCTCCCCCGGAGAGGATATAATCACCAATAGAGAGTTCTTCCGCTCCAGTCAAAGTTATTACTCGCTCGTCTACTCCTTGATAACGCCCGCAAAGAAAAAGGAGATGTTTCTCTTGAGCTAATTCTAAAGCTTTTTTCTGAGAAAATAAAGACCCCTGAGGGCTGGTCAAAATTACTCGAGGGGCGCTACTGGTATAATTTTCAATAAATTTTACCGCTCGCCACAGAGGCTCAGGTTTAAGCACCATTCCCGGTCCACCACCAAAAGGGTAATCATCTACCGTTCTATAACGGTCTAAAGTAAAACTACGCAAATTGTGAACTTTTATTTTTACCATACCTTTTTCCTGTGCCCTACCTAAAATAGCAGATTTTACGTAAGGCTCTATAGCCTGAGGAAACAAGGTAACCACATCAATGCGAAGTTTCAATCCCAGAAACCCCCTGGGCACTCTACTTCAATAACACCTCTCTCTTTATCCACCCCCCGAACATAAACCCGGATAAAAGGAAGATAGTATTCTTTTTCTTCGTTTTTCACTACCAGGTAATCATAAGCAGACCCTTCTATAAGGGTCATTACTTCGCCTCTTAGTTCCCCTTTCTCCATCACTTTAAGACCTAATAATTCAAAGTGATAAAAATGGTCAGAAGGGAGTCTCTTTAGTTCTTTTTCTTCCACGGCTAAAAAGCAGCCTTCTATTTCCTCTGCTAACTGGCGAGAACAAACTTCCCGGAAACGAATAAGTAAAGTTTTCCCTTGGTTAGTTGTTTCCTCTATAGTTAGGAGACGATAACCCTCATCGGGAGTTCCTACCCACAGAAAATTTTCGGGAGAAAAGCGTTCCGCAAAATCAGTTAGAGGAAACACTTTCACCATCCCTTCTAACCCCTGGGCTTTCAGAATCTTTCCTACCAGGACTCTTTTCACTTTGACCTAACTACCATCTACTCCAAAATTTCTACTGCAGTTTTCTTTCCTTTTTTTGCCCCTGCTGCTTTAACAATAGTACGAAGAGCACGAGCAATTCTTCCTTGCTTACCAATTATTTTTCCCATATCTTCCTGGGATACTCTTATTTCGTAAATTACCGATTGTTCCCCTTCTACTTCAGAAATTCTTACCTCTTCAGGATAATCTACCAGAGCTTTAACTATAAACTCAACCAGGTCTTTCACTTTTCTTGAGCCTCCAGGACTTCTACTCCCTTAAGAAGGGCTTTAACCTTGTCAGATACCTCTGCTCCTTGAGAAATCCAGTAATCAATCCGCTCCTTCCGCAGAGACCACAGAGGTGGATTAGCTATGGGAGAATAGTTACCTAGAATTTCAATCGGCCTACCATCTCTAGCCTTTCGAGAATCAATAGCTACAATTCGATAGTAGGGAAGATGTTTACGACCAATTCGAGACAATCTTAGTTTTACCGCCATTTCCTATTTTTCTCCTTTCATTCTCTCTATCTTCCTAAGCCCAAAAACCCTCTCCTTCCCGAAAAAGGAAGAGGTCGGCCTTTCTTCATTTGTTTCCATAGTTTACGAAAATCTTCAAATTGTTTAAGTATTTTATTAACCTCCTGAACCGTTGTACCGCTACCCCGAGCGATTCTCCTTTTACGACTGGCGTCAATGATATAAGGATTCTCCCGCTCTTCCCGAGTCATAGAATTAATTATGGCTTCCACTTTTTTCAGATTTTTCTCCCCATCTTCCTGAGAAATCATTCCTCGCACCTGACCGGGGAACATATCCAGAATTTCTTGAAAAGACCCTACATTTTTCACCCGCTGCAATTCTTCCAGAAAATCGTTAAAATCTAATTCCTTTTTCTCTATTTTCTTTTCTAATTTTTTTCTTTCTTCTTCGTTTATAGCTCGGTCTACTTTTTCAATAAAAGTTAAAGTATCCCCTAAACCCATTATCCGGCTAGCCATTCTATCGGGATGGAAAACCTCCAGTTGATTGAGCTTTTCACCCATCCCCACCAACTTCACCGGCCATCCAGTTTGAGCTACAATAGAAAGAACAGCTCCCCCTCGGGCATCAGTGTCCACTTTAGTCAAAACAAGCCCAGTAGGATGAACCCAGTTTTCAAAACTCTGAGCCACCTTTACCGCTTCTTGTCCAGTCGTAGCATCCAAAACTAAAAGTTTCTCGGAAAAGTTTTCCTTTTCCACCAGTTCTTTTAGTTCTTTGAGAAGTTCTTCTTCTACATGCAACCTCCCTGCAGTGTCTACTAAAATTACATCCAAACTTTTTTCTCGAGCGTAATCCCGAGCTTTTTTAACCATTTCCTGAGGAGTAGAAGCTCGAGGATCGTCAAAAAACTCTAAATTTGCTGCCTGAGCAAGAATCTTCAGCTGTTCTTTGGCTGCGGGACGGCGGGTATCAGTAGATACCAAAAGAGGGAAAAACCCTCTTTCTTTCAAATAGACTCCTAATTTCCCACAGGTGGTTGTTTTACCCGAACCCTGTAACCCTACCATCATAACTAAAGCAGGAAAAGAACCAGAAAGATTCAGTTCTTGAGCTTCTCCTCCCAATATCTGGCGAATTTCTTCCCACAAAATTTTAATCACCATTTCCCCAGGAGTTACGCTCTCCATTACTTCTTTTCCTACTGCTCTTTCTCTTACTCGAGAAGTAAGATCTTTAACTACTCGATAATAAACATCGGATTCCAGCAATACCATTCTCAATTCCTTAAGAATGGCATCCACTTCTTCCTCTGATAATTTACCTTTACTCCGCAATTTTTTAAACAGATTGTTAAGTCTATCAGTTAAAGCTTCAAACATCAAAAACTCTCCTTTTTTGCTTAAACATATAAGATAATAATCGGCTCTCCGCTCTCTGTCAAGAAACCCGGAAAGGAATTATACTACAGACTGCCTTTTCCTTTCTGAGAGTAATAAATAAAGGACCAGTTTCTCCCTACAGTTCTAATAGACTATCGTTTTTACAAATTCTTCTCCATTGAAAGGAATCAAGTCTTCTATCCCTTCTCCTACTCCTAAATATTTCACTGGAAGATGAAATTCTTTGCTAATCCGAAAAACAATTCCTCCTTTAGCTTGGCTATCCCATTTAGTAAGAATAATACCACTTAGGTCTGCTACTGGAAATAAAGATTGAGCCTGTACAAAAGCATTTTGGCCTGCCAAAGCATCGATAACCAAAATACTTTCCAGATTAGAAGGAAGAATTAACTTTTTGGTAACCCTCACTACTTTTTCCAGTTCAGCAAGTAAATTTTTATTAACATGAGACCTTCCTGCTGTATCAATAATAACCAAAGTATCTCCCCCACTGCGAGCAGAGTTGATACCGTCAAAAACTACTGCTCCTGGGTCTCCACCTTCGGTCCCCCGGAAATAATGGCATTTTGCTCTCTGAGCCCAGACTTCCAATTGTTCCATAGCTGCAGCCCGGAAAGTATCAGCAGCAATGAGAGTAACTTTTTCTCCTCTATTTTTAAAAAGAAAAGATAACTTACCAGCTGCTGTAGTCTTTCCCACTCCATTAACTCCAGAAAGAATTATAGCTTTAAGCTCCCCATCTTGTGCTGAAGCAAAAAGAGAGGGGTCGTTGTCTTCCAAGAGAGAGAGCAACTTCTTGTATAACCATTCTTGCCAGCTATCTTCTCCATGGGATTTTTTGAATTCCCGGAAATCTTCTACTATTTCCAAAGATAGTGTAGGCCCCATATCAGCTTGAATGAGTAATTCTTCCAGTTCTTCCCAATCTTCTTCTTTTATATCCTTTTTGTTCCATAGTTGGGAAAAATGCTCTTTTACCTCCTCCTTCATTTTTCCCATACCTTTTACCCATCTCTGCCAAATAGTTTCTTTTTTTTCTTGTTCCATCATTTTTCTCCTCTTTTATTGAAAGGATTTCCCATCCAAACACACTGCTTGAGAAACTCCAGGGTCATTCATAGTCATACCAATTATTTGATCCGCTGCTTCCATTACTTCCTCTTGATGAGTTACCACTACCACTTGCCGGCTTCGGGAAATATTTTTCAGTAATTGAGCCAAAAGCAAACTGTTGGTATGGTCTAAATTAGCATCTACCTCATCTAAAAAACAAAAAGGTAACTGAGCTGATTCAAAAACCGCAAATAGGAAGCATAGTGCCACCAATGATTTTTCCCCACTGGAAAGAAGAGATAAATTTTGTTTTCTTTTTCCGGGCAAGCGCACCTCTATTTCTGCTCTCTCTTCTTGAAAAAGAAGTCGAGCCTCTCCGGTAGGAAAAATCTCGGTAAAAAACGTAGAAAAGTTTTTATTTACCTGATAAAGAAATTCTTGAAAATTTTTCTTAATTTCTCTTTGAGCCAGAGAAACTCCCTCTCTCACCAAAGATAGACCCACCTCACATAATTCGCCTTTTTCTTTTAAGGAAGAGAAACGTTCTTGCACCCGGGCAAATTCTTCACCTGCTCCAGGAATAAATCTTTTCTCCTGTAGTAATTTTTCCTTTTCTTGAACAGAACGTTCCAACTTTTTTATATCCACACTGGGTGGAGATACAGAATAAAAACTTTTCCATTTTTCCTCTTCTCGGTAAAGTTCCTGCGCTTCAGCATTTAATTTCTCTTCTAAAAGAATAGTTCTCTCTATTTTTTTCTCCCTTTCTCCTATTTCTCTTTCTATCTCCTGGACTTTTTTCTGAGCTAAATCAATTTTTTCGTTTATATTCCTCTCCTCTTTTTCTACTCTCTTTCCTTCGCTCCTCTTTTCAGCTA
>JARRCQ010000017.1 GCA_029982105.1 Candidatus Atribacteria bacterium
AACAAAAGACAAGAACCGCAGAGGAAGACTTTGTCTTCCTCTGCGCGTAACGAACTTGAGTTTTTGACTTCTGATGTAATTTACTTTTTAAAGTTTTAATAGTTGTTTAACTAGTTTTGCGGGATACTATACTGCAAAATGTTTTCCCCGGGTAGAGGGAAAATATAGTAGAATATATACTTAACAATGCTAGGGAGGTGAAATTTTGCCTAAGCCAAAAGTTTTAGTAGTAGGAAGTTTAAACATAGATATGATACTTAAAATTGAACGAATGCCAGAAGTAGGAGAAAATTTATTCGTCAAAGAATTTTCTATGCTTCCCGGAGGCAAGGGGAATAATCAGGCTGTAGCCTGTGCTCGTTTAGGGGCGCTGGTGAGCATGATTGGTAAAGTGGGGGATGATGAATTCGGGGAGCGGTTGTTTGCCAATTTAGCGCAAGAGAATGTAGATTTTGCTTTCGTTACTCGACAAGCCTTAGTTCATACTGGTTTAGCCTTTATATTTGTGGATGAAAAAGGAGAAAATAGGATTCTGGTGGCTCCTGGTGCCAATATGAAGCTTTCTGTTGGGGATTTAGATAGTGCTTTGGAGCTTTTTAAAGCTAGTGATTTTTTAATTTTGCAATTAGAAATACCTCATGAAGTGGTGAAACGGTGTATAGAATATGCTCACCGCTTTGGAGTAAGAGTAGTGCTTAATCCTGCCCCTGCTCAGCCCTTTCCCATAGAGATTTTGACTGCCAATGATATAATTACTCCGAATAAGTATGAAGCGGAAGTTCTAAGTGGAGTTAAAATTAGAAGTCTTGATGATGCTATAAAAGCTATTCAGGTTTTGGATGAACGCTGCCCAGCACGAAAGGTAATTACTTTGGGAGGAGAGGGAGCACTGGCAAGCTATGAAGGTAATCAGTTTGTTTATCTTCCTGCTCGAGAGGTAAAAGTAGAAGATACCACTGCTGCAGGAGATGCTTTTAATGGCGGATTGGTGGTGGGAATTGGTATGGGAAAAGACTGGATAGGAGCTTTAAAGCTTGCTAATAATGCTGGAGCCATTGCTTGTACTAAAGTAGGAGCGCAAAGTGCTCTTCCTCATTTCCGGGATGTAGAAAGATTGGTGGAAAAAATAGGTGAAGGTGAAATAAAAATAATTTCAAGAAATTGAGTAAGTAATTGTTTTGTTCTTAAGAGTTGGAGGAGAAAAATAATGAGTTTAATTAGAGTTCCTAAAGGAACTCGAGATATATGGGGAGAAGAAATTTCTCTCTGGTATAAAGTAGAAGAAACAGTACGCTCTGTGGCTTCTTCTTTTCAATATGAAGAAATAAGAACTCCCATTTTTGAAAGTACTGACCTTTTTGCCCGGGGAGTAGGAGAAGTTACTGATATTGTTCAAAAAGAAATGTATACCTTTTTAGATAAAGGAGGACGCAGCTTAACTCTTCGTCCTGAGGGAACAGCTCCCATTATGAGAGCCTATTTAGAACATGGCTTAAATATTTCTAATCCTCGAGTTAAATGGTTTTATATGGGTCCTATGTTTCGCTATGAGCGACCTCAGGCCGGGAGAATGAGACAATTTCACCAATTTGGTTTTGAAGCTATCGGTTTTCCTCAGCCCGCTTGTGATGCGGAAATTATTCTTATAGCTTGGCTTATAAGTAAAAAATTGGGACTAGAAAATCTTTCTCTAGAAGTCAATAATTTAGGTTGTAATAGCTGTAGAGTTGAATATATAAAAGTTCTTCAGGATTTCTTAAGGAAAGAAAGTAATAATCTTTGTGCTAACTGTAGGAATAGGATAGATAAAAATCCTCTCCGGGTTCTGGACTGCAAAGAAGAGACCTGTCAGGAGGTTATTCATTCCTCTGTTTTTCCTCTGGTGCAAGATTTTTTATGTGAGGAATGTCGAGAGCACCAGGATAACTTGATGGAGATTTTAAGAGAGTTAGATATCCCCTTTTCTATCAATCCTTATTTAGTGAGAGGTTTAGATTACTATACGAGGACTGCTTTTGAAATTAAGACCGGAGAGTTAGGAGCACAGGATGCCGTGGCAGGGGGAGGAAGGTATGATAATTTATCTTCTGCTTTGGGAGGTCCTCCTGTTCCCGGAGTAGGTTTTGCTGCCGGAATGGAGAGGATGATTCTTCTTTTAGCTAAAAAATATGATCCTTCTTCTCTTAAAGAGCGGCCTCTTTTTTATCTTGCTCCCCTGGATAAGGCAGGAGAGAAACCTTTATTGCAATTGGCTTCATTTTTAGGAGAAAAACTCATCCCTTTCTATTTAGAATTTGGTGATAAAGGATTAAAATATCATCTTAAAAAAGCTCAAAAACTGGGAATAAAGACTGTAATTATAGTGGGCAGGGAAGAAAAAGACAAAGAGGAGTTTATCTGGAAGGATATGTCTTCAGGAGAGCAAATGTCGGTCAACAAAGAAAAGTTGTTAGCTAAATTATTGGAGGAAAAAGAGAAATGCTAAGAACTCATACTTGTGGTGAATTGAAAAAAAAGGATGCAGGGAAAGTAGTGCAATTAACTGGCTGGGTAAGTCGTTTACGAGACCATGGAGGTGTTTTGTTTATAGATTTACGAGATAGGTGGGGCGTTACTCAGCTGGTAGTGGATAACAAAGAGGAAATTTATGCTCCAGCCTCTCGGGTTAGGCCAGAGTATGTTATAAAAGTTAAAGGAGTAGTGAAAGAACGTCCGGAGGGGTTAGCCAACCCTCGGATTCCTACTGGAGAGATAGAAGTTACGATAGAAGATTTAGAAGTTTTGTCTTCTTCTCCTTTACCTCCTTTTGAGATAGAGGGAAATAAAGAGACAGATGAGTCTATCCGTCTTCGCTACCGCTATCTGGACCTTCGTCGAAGTAAAATGCAAAAGAACTTAATCCTCCGCCATCATGTAGCTCAGCTAATACGCCGCTTTCTCTCTGAGAGAGAGTTTCTCGAAGTAGAGACTCCTTTTCTAACTAAAAGCACTCCTGAAGGGGCTCGGGATTTTTTAGTTCCCAGTAGACTAAACCCGGGCAACTTTTATGCTCTTCCTCAATCTCCTCAGCTTTTTAAACAGATTTTGATGATTTCTGGTTTTGACCGTTATTTTCAAATAGTCCGATGTTTTCGAGATGAAGACTTGCGAGCTGACCGGCAGCCAGAATTTACTCAGGTGGATATAGAAATGTCTTTTATAGAACCAGAAGACATAATTCAACTGATAGAAGGAATGATGGGTTATGTTTTTAAGGAATCTTTAGGAGTAGCAATTGAAACTCCTTTCCCTCGGCTTTCCTACGATGAGGCGATGGAAAAATATGGTACAGATAAACCTGATTTGCGTATTCCCTGGGAGATTGACGATCTTACTGAACTTTTAGGAAGAGAAATAACTTCTTTTTCTCGAGGAGGGAATAACTTTGCGGTTAAAGGTCTTTTCTTTCCCTCGGGGGAGGAGTTTTCTCGGAAAAAGCTGGATGTTCTTTCCCAAAAAGCAAAGGAAAGTTCTCTTTCTCTATCCTGGGTTAAAGGGGGAAGTTCTACTCTTTCCTCTCCCCTGAGGAGCAAACTTTCTGAGGAGTCCTGGCAAGCGATAGAGGAAAAATATCCTTTTGGAGAAAATACTCTGCTTCTTTTAGCCTGGGGAGAGAAAACCGATTTGGTGAGTTTTATGGGTGGCTTGCGGTTTGAATTGGGTGAAGAAGAGATAAAAAATAAAAAGCCTTTTCAGTTTTGCTGGATAACTGATTTTCCCTTGGTGGAATGGAATGAAGAGGAAAAACGTTGGGATTCAGTTCATCATCCTTTTACTTCACCTAAAGAAGAAGACCTTGAACTTCTGGGTAGTCATCCAGAAAAAGTAAAATCCAAAGCTTATGATTTAGTTCTAAATGGCTATGAGGTGGGAGGAGGAAGTATTCGTATTCATCGTATGGATTTACAGAGAAGAATCTTTACTCTTTTGAATTTAAAAGAAGAGGAAATTGAGCAAAAGTTTGGTTTCTTTGTTGAAGCTCTACAATATGGTTGTCCTCCCCATGGAGGAATTGCCCTGGGATTTGATCGCTTAGCTATGTTAATGAGCGGGGAGAGTTCTATTCGGGAAGTCATTGCTTTTCCTAAAACCCAAAAAGGGGTATGCCTTCTAACGGGTGCTCCCTCTCCGGTAGAAGAAAAGCAATTAGAGATTTTGAACATATCTCTCCGTAAATCAGAGAAGTAATTACTGTCTATTTACAAAGTTTCTGGGTTAGCAAATAAATCTATCCAGGGTAATTTATAGGTAAAAGTAACAAACATAAAAGCTGAAATTACAAGGAGAATTAAAAGAATCGCCTTGGTATTAGTAGAAAATGGGGTCTTCTCTGTTTCTTTCTCTATTTGTATGGCGAGAATTCCTGATAAGTATGTAGCTAATAACGCCCAGAATAGTTCAAAGGTTAGAGATTCCACTCTTCCGTAGATAGCAGGGAGTAAATACCATACCAATACCACTATCCAGGGGACTATAATTGCTGAAAGGATTCTGGAATACCAAAAGTTTTTGATTTCTCGATATAATTCTTTTTTAAATAGGAGGAAATATTCGAGTATTGATAGAAGTAAGTATCCCCAAAAAGCCATCTTGAGATGCTGAAATATAGATTCGTTTATGCCAAAGAAAGGCTTTAAAAAATCCCATCCTGTAACGTCATAGCCAAAATGAAAGAAACTGACGCAGAGTAGAAATAACAATGCTTTCCAGTATATGTTCATAAGTCTCTTCCTTTACCTATTTGATTCTGCTTCTATTTTACATCAAATAAGATAGATTTGATATTAGGTGGCTCTTTCTAATTAAATTTGTAAAGGGAACCGGGGAACCGTAAAGCCTGATATAATTGTTATTCTCCCATTTTGTCATCGCGAGTAGGCTATCTTTTGCGATTAACTATATTTGCTAATAATAAGGGGAGAAATTATAATAGAGGTAATTGGGGTGAGACTATGGATAAAAGAGCCTTTCTTATCGATATGGATGGAGTTTTGCTTTACGGTGATCAGGCTATACTTGGAGCCAAGGAGTTTATTGAACGTCTAAAAGAGAAAGACTATAAATTTTTAATTCTGACTAATAACTCTCGTTATACCTCGTCTGACCTTCAACATCGGATGAATAATGCTGACATAGCAATAGATGCTCAACATTTCTTTAGTAGCGCTATGGCTACTGCTCAATTTGTGAGTTCTCAAAAACCTAAAGGCTCGGCTTTTGTTTTAGGAGGAACAGGGCTGTACCAAGCTCTCAATGAAGTGGGCTACTCTTTTACTGATTATAGGCCTGACTTTGTAATCTTGGGAGAAATGGAATCTTATCCCTATGATAAAATCGTGCGAGCTTGTCAGTTGATTATGCAAGGAGTACCGTTTATCGCTACTAACCCTGATGCTTCCGGTCCGGGGGAGGGAGGCATTGTTCCGGCTTGTGGAGCGGTGGCAGCTTTAATGGAAAAGGCTTCTGGATATGCTCCTTATTTTGTGGGTAAACCTAATCCTCTGATTTTACGTCTGGCGTTGAGATATATGGACGAACATTCGGAAAATGCCATAATGGTGGGAGACCGGATGGATACCGATGTCAAAGTGGGATTAGAGTCAGGTTTAGAAACCATTTTAGTTCTCTCTGGAGTAACCAGGCTTGAAGATATAGGTAAGTTTCCGTACCGTCCCAATCGTATCTTGGGTTCGGTAGCAGAGATAGAAATTTAAAAAATGAAAGTGGGGGAGGAGAACTATGGGTGAAGAATGGGAAGAAAAGAAAAAAATAGTAGAAGAAACCATAGATAAGTACGTAAAGTATGTAAGTCCGGGGTTAGCTCGTCTGTTCCGGTTTGCCAATTTTTCCACTGTGGAGTGGGAAGGAAAAGGGGCACTGGTTTTTGATATCTACGGAGAGGCCTATATTGATTGTATCGGAGGTTTTGGAGTTTTCCCGGTGGGGAGAAATCATCCTAGAGTGGTACAAAAAGTAAAAGAACAATTGGATAGATTACCTCTTTCTACTCGTACTCTTTTTAATAAGCAACAGGCTGATTTGGCAGAAATGCTGGCTCAAATTACTCCTGGAGACTTGCAATATTCCTTTTTTGGTAATAGTGGAGCGGAGGCGGTAGAGGGAGCAATAAAATTAGCTCGTTTCTACACCGGAAGAAAGAAATTAGTTTCGACAATTAACAGTTTTCATGGGAAAACTATGGGAGCGTTGAGCATCTCAGGAAGAGAAGTATACAAAAAACCTTTTGAACCTCTGGTACCGGAAACTTATCAAGTGCCTTTTGATGATGTAGAAGCTTTAGAACAAATCGTAGACGAGAAAACAGCAGCAGTAATTTTAGAGCCTATCCAGGGGGAAGGAGGAATTAACATTCCTCACTCTCATTATCTTTCCCAGGTAAAAGAGATTTGTGACCGTAACGGAGCACTTTTGATTCTGGATGAAGTGCAAACCGGTCTTGGCAGAACCGGGAAAATGTTTGCCTGTGAGCACTATGGAGTAGCTCCTCACATTATGACTTTAGCTAAAGGCTTAGGAGGAGGAGTGTTGCCTTTAGGGGCGTTTATAAGCACTCCGGAAATTTGGAAGGTTTTTGAAGATAATCCTCTCATCCATAGCTCTACCTTGGGAGGCAATCCTCTTGCTTGTACTGCAGGGCTGGAAACTTTAAAAATCCTGCAAGAAGAAAATATTCCTGCTCAAGCAGCGGAAAAAGGTAATTACTGGATGGAAGAGCTCCGGTCGTTACAAGAGCAATTTCCTGATTTAGTGAAAGAGGTGCGAGGGATGGGCCTTTTAATAGGAATGGAATTTTTTGATTCTGATGTGGCTTCATTTTTGGCAGCAGAGATGGCAGAAAGGAAAGTTTTGGTTGCTTATACTCTCAATAACCCTCGAGTAATTCGCCTGGAGCCTCCTCTTACCATTAAAAAGGAGGAAATAGAGAAAGTTACTAAGGCCTTAGAAGAATCTTTAGGTAAAGTTAGAGAAACATTACAGGAAATAGGGGGTTAAATAAAAATGGCTAAAGTTTCTTCTTCTTTGGTAATAAATAGGAGCGTGGAGGAGGTTTACAACAAAGCTAAGGATATAGAAAAGTTAGCTACTTTTTTGCCTAATATAAAAGAAGTAAAAGTCTTAAACCAGGAAGGTTCGGTAGTAGATAGTTTCTGGAAGGGAGAATTTCAAGGAAGAGAGATTAAGTGGAAAGAAAGAGATTTATGGGATGAAGAAAAAAAAGAATGCCACTTCTCCCTTATAGAGGGAGATTTCAAGCAATATGAGGGGATCTGGAGGTTTAAAGAAGAAGGAGAGGATAAAACCCGGGTAGAATTAGAAATTGAGTACGACTTGGGGATACCTCTTGTGGGAGCTTTAATCAGTAAATTTTTAAAGAAAGTTATGGAGGAAAACGCTCAAGCTATGTTAAAAGCTTTGCAAGAAGTAGTAGAAGGGTGATTATATGGATAAGTTTGCTTTCATCATTCATGCTTTTAGCTCTCAGGATATAAAAGATCACCTTAAGTTTTTGAAAATCCTTCCTTCTTCTTGGGTGGAAAGCTTAGCTGCTCGCGTCCCCCCTTTTGTTTTATCGGAAGTGAAAGGAGTAAGGTCGGAATCTACAGGTAAAGAAATTGGAGGATGGTTTATCGGGCTTCCTATGACTTCTCGGGTGCTTTTGGAATATCCTTTTTCTTTTGTAGCTCAGCAAATCCGCAAATGTGGATTCTTGGCGGAAAAATTAGGAGCCAAAATTATTGGTCTGGGAGCTTTTACTTCAGTAGCCGGAGATGGGGGGATTACAGTTAAACAAGGTTTACGTATTTCGGTGACCACCGGTGATAGCTATACCGTAGCTACTGCCCTTCGAGCTTTGGAAATGGCTTCTTCCTTGATGGAAATCGATTTGAATCAGGAAGAGATTGCCATAGTTGGAGCTACCGGCTCTATTGGTCGAGCTTGTGCTTTGATATTAGCTGAAGAAGGGAAGAGAGTGAGGATAATAGGTCGAGACCCCGAAAAAGTAGAGAAAGTAAAAAAAGAAGTAGAAAAAATAAAGGAAGAAGAAGTCAAAGGTTTTACCAATATAGAAGAAGGAATAAAAGGCTCTCGAGCACTTATTACTGTAACTTCAGCTCTAGGAAATTTGCTCCAGCCGGCCTGGATTGAGCGGGGAGCAGTGGTTTGTGATGTAGCTCGACCTCGTAATGTAGCGGAAGAAGTAGCCAAAGAAAGGCGAGATGTTTTAGTTATCGAAGGAGGAGTGGTTGATGTTCCGGGAAACCCGGATTTTGGTATGGATTTTGGCTATCCTCCAGGGAAATCTTATGCTTGTATGGCGGAAACTATGGTTTTGACTTTAGAAGGACGATTTGAGGATTATACCCTGGGAAAAGAAATACAAGTGGAGAAAGTTAAAGAGGTTGAGTTACTGGCTCAAAAGCATGGATTTAAAGTTTCGGGTTTACGAAGTTTTGGAAGAGAATTAAGTAAAGAAGAGATAGAGGAAATTAAAGAAAGGATTTGAGGAGGGATATAATGGGCACTTTTTTAAAAGTGGTAGGCGTGATATTTTTATGTCTGGGAATAGTAGCGATAATTTTTTCTCTGATAGGAATGAGCACGCAAAAGAGCTCTTCTTATTCTCTTCCTCCTCCGGGGGAAGAGTTTTATCCTTTTCCAGAAGAAGAGTTTTTTTCTTCCACTTCTGATTTTTTCTCTAAATTAGCGGGCATAGGAGGAATATTAGGAGGATTTGGGGTGTTGGTAGGAGGCGTAGCTCTTTTTTGCCTGGGAAGCATTTACAACGATGTAAAAAGCTTGAAAAACCGATAACGAAAGTGGGGATGACAAATGAACAATAAAGTGGTGATTATAGGAGGAGTAGCGGCTGGCCCTAAGGTGGCAGCAAAATTGCGCCGTCTAGACCCCGAGGCGGAAATTACCATTATAGAAAAAGGTAAATTTCTCTCTTATGCTGGTTGTGGTTTGCCCTATTATATAGGAGGAGAAATAAAAGAGTATCGAGAGCTAATGGAAACACCTATTGGAGTAATGCGAGACCCAGTGTTTTTTGAGAAAACGAAAAGAATTAAAGTGCTAAACCGCACTGAAGCTCTTCGCATAGATAGAGAAAATAAGAGAGTAGAAGTACGAAATTTAGAATCGGGTGAAATGTCCAGCGTGCCCTATGATTATCTGGTTTTAGCTACCGGTGCTAAGGTCTCTATCCCTCCTATTGAGGCGGTAGATTTAAATCACCCCGAGGCATCTCTTTCTCCCACTGATTTAGCTCATGTCTACACTTTACACGGCGTTGAAGATGCTGAAGCTATTCGCTGGACCATTAAAGAAAAATTGGCTAAGCGAGCGGTAATCGTTGGTGGAGGATTAATCGGGATGGAAATGGCTGAAAGCCTGGCAAAAAGTGGTTTAGAGATTACCATCCTTGAAGTATTACCGGAAATCTTACCTATTCTGGATGAAGATATGGGGATTTTGGTTCGTCGTTACTGCCAGAGTGAGGGAGTGAGTGTCCGAGTAGGAGAAGGAGTACAGCGTTTAGAAGGAGAAGGAGGAGTAGTAAAAAGAGTTATAACCGACAAGGGAAGTTATGAAGCGGATATGGTAGTAATAGCTACCGGTTTCAAACCTAATGATGACTTAGCTCGCAAAGCTGGTTTAGAAGTGGGAGAGCGAGGAGGAATTAAGGTTGACCTCTTTTTGCGTACTAGTGACCCCTGTATTTATGCTGCTGGTGACTGTATAGAAATAGAAAATTTAGTTTGTGGTCAACCTGCCTATATGCCTATGGGATCTTTGGCTAATAAACAAGGTAGGGTAGTAGCTATGAATTTGGCAGGCCGCAGGGAAACTTTTCGAGGAGCTTTAAACTCCGTAATTTTTAAAGTTTTTGATTATACTGTGGCTCGAAGTGGCCTGGGAGTGAAGCAAGCCCAAAAATTAGGTTATGATGTAGAGTATTCTTTGGTGCCTGCTCCTGATCGAGCTCATTACTTTCCCGGAGCACAACAAGTGATTATTAAGTTGATAGCAGATAAAAGAAGTGGTAGGGTCTTAGGTGCTCAGGTGATAGGTAAGGGCGAGGTAACGAAAAGCATTTATGCTTTAGCTACTCTTCTTAACTATCAGGGAAAGGTAGAAGATATATCTAATCTGGATTTGCCTTATGCTCCTCCTTATGCCTCAGCTATAGATAATTTATGTCTGGCAGCTAATGTTTTACGCAATAAGCTAGAAGGAAATATGGCTGGTATTTCTCCTCAAGAAGTAGAAAGAAAGAGGAAGAGAGGGGAAGATTTTATTTTGTTAGATGTCCGCACTCCTCGAGAGTATCAAAATGTTCGTATACCAGGTAGTGTTCTTATTCCTCTTTCTGAAATTCCAGCAAGAATTGGCGAGCTTCCCTCTGATAAGGAAATTGTAACTGTCTGTGCTGGGGGTTTGCGAGGTTACGAGGCTTATCTGCGTTTGAAGAGCGAAGGTTTTCGGAAAGTTATGGTAATGGATGGAGGAATGGCTACCTGGCCTTATGAAGTAGAACGGTAATGGGAAAAAGGTTATTATTAGTTATAGGCTTTTGCGTGGCAGGTTTTCTGCTAATCTTTTTCCTTGTCTCTTCTATTCCTGAAGAACCCCAAGATGGAGAAGAGATGGAAGAAGAAGCAAAAGCGGAAGCGGTTCCTTCTCCTCCGATTATAATAAAAGAAACAGAGCTTCGAGGCTGGGAAAAAGGAGAACTAGTGTGGTTACTTCAAGCCCAAAATATGGAGTTAAGTGACGATAATAGTAAAGCTTCCTGTCGAGGAGGGGTTAAGCTTATTATCTACGAGGGAGGGGAAGAAAAAGCTACCATTCGTTCTCGGGAAGCGGAAATAAATTTGGATGATAAAGATTTTTATTTACAGGGAGAAGTAGAGGTAATATCTTCCTCAGGAGATAAAATAATGACCGAAGAATTATGGTATCGTGATAAAGATAAGATTTTAGAAACGGAAGCGGAGGCTTCGGTTTATTTCGATGGAAATTTTATTCAGTGTCAGGGCTTGCGTAGTGATGTCGATTTTGCAAACCCGGAATTTTATCAAATTATAAAGGGAAGTTTTCAACTGAGTGCTGTGCGATAGGTTTATGGATTCTGCTTTAAGTAATTTGATTTCCAGAATAAAAGAAATAAAGGAAAAAAAGTTAATATATTTAGATGCTCCCTCTCCAGCTCGCCCTTTTTTGGCTCTTTTTTTAGAAAAACCTCTTCTTTATGTAGTGGGTGATAAAGAGAGGAAGAAGAAAATTCTCTATCAGATGAAATCTTTACAACCTATAGTAGGAAAAGCTTGTTTGGTTCAGGAAGTTAACAAAGAAGAGGAGTTATTTGGAGTAAAGTTACAAACTAATTTTCGACAAGAAAAAGTTATAGCAGTGGTAGAGGCCCAAGACTTGCATAGGGAAGTAGAAGATCTGGATTACTTTCTTGCTCACTCCTTCCTTTTAGAGGAAGGGAAAGAGACTCATAGAGAGGAATTTTTAGAGCTTCTTTTTAAATTGGGCTATGAGCGTCAAGAGTTAGTCAGAGAGAAAGGCGAGGTAGCTATAAGAGGAGAGGTAGTAGACCTCTTTCCTCCCCATCTGTCTTTTCCGGTTCGTACTTACTGGTGGGGAAATCAAATAGAAAAAATGAAATTTTTCCATCCTGAAAGTCAACGCACTGAAGAAGAATTAAAAACTCTCTTCATTCCTCCTCGAAGTGGAGAGTTTAAAACTGTGCCTCTTATTTCGGCCTTAAAGAAAGATATCAGAACTGTTTTTTGGGACGGGGCGATGGTGGAAGATTTTACTCTTTCTTCCCGACAGGTATTTTGTGGGATTAGCGCTCCCCAGGCTGAGGTTTCTTTTTCTCTAAAAGCAGAGGGAGTGCCGTTTTTTTGGGGTAAAATCAAAGACTTGAAAGATTATTTGGAGGAAAGTCCTTGGAGTAAAATTTTTATTCTCCTTCCTCCGGAAAAACTGGAAATCCTTTCTTCTCTTTTGGAAGAAGAGAAAGTGGACTTTGGCCTGGGCCTCGAAGATAAGAAAAAAGTTATTCTCTTTCCTGGATATCTGAGAGAAGGTTTTGGTATACCAGAGATAGGTTGGGCCTTTATTTCTTCTTGGGAGATTTTTGGAAGAGAGTTTGCTCCTTCTCCAAAAGTTCGCAAGGAATCTCTGGCTTCTCTTTCCTCTCTTTCTCCTGGAGACTATGTGGTGCACGAAGAGGAGGGTATTGGTGTTTTCCGGGGGTGGAAAGAGATGACAGTAGAAGGTATAAAACGAGTGTATATAGAGATAGCTTATGGTGGCGGAGATGTTCTTTACGTTCCTGCCGATAAGGTTTATCTCCTACAAAAATATGTGGGGGTGGGAGAGGAGAAGCCTACAATTAATCGCTTGGGGAAAAGTGAATGGAATAGGACTAAAGAGCGAGCTAAAAAAGCAGCTGAAAAAGTGGCTAAAGATTTGGTAG
>JARRCQ010000018.1 GCA_029982105.1 Candidatus Atribacteria bacterium
CAGAGAAAAGACAGCCTACGGCGTAAGCAAAAAGCAAATTAGATTAAAAAGAATTCGGACAACCACGCTGGAGAACAGCACTCCAGCGTGCCTACGGCGTAATATTAAAAAGCACAATAGATAGAAAAGACTGCAAACTATAACGCTGAGAGAAACCCCCAGCGTAGCAACCTTGAGTTTTTAACTTCTGATGTAATTTACTTTTTTAAAGTTTTAACAGTTTAACCAGTTTTGCGAGATACTATAGATATTTTTTCCACACACTTTATTATAGAGCCGCGAAGCTATTGATTGTTATATTGCATTGTTGTAATATATTGCAATAATGCAATAAATGGTTGATGGATGTGGTTGAGCAGATTTTTAAGGCTTTGTCTTCCCCCTGGCGCATTGAGATTATAAAAAAGATAGCGGAAGCACCTCTCTGCCAATGTGAGTTGGAGAAAACTATGGCTATCGACAAAACCACTATTTCCCGCCACGTGCGGGAGTTGGTTCTGGCAGGTCTGGTGGAGATCGAACAAAAGGGAGTCATGAAGATTTTGCATATCAAAGATGAACGAGTTATAGAAATCATTGCTCTGGCTGAAGATATGTTAGAGGAAAGAGTATAAATGTGGCAAACCGCCTTACAGGAAGGACTTTACACTATTATAGCCTATCTTAACCCCTGGCATCTTTTGTTGGGGATTGTACCAGCCTTTCTTATCTCAGGAGCAATTGCCACTCTAATTGACCGGGAAAACATTTTGCGCTTTTTTGGCCCGGGAGTCAACAAGTGGATTGCCATCACTATCGCCTCCATTGCCGGCGCAATTCTTGCCGTTTGTTCCTGTTCCATACTTCCCATGTTTACTTCTATGTATAAAATAGGAGCAGGAATTGGTCCGGCTACCAGTTTCCTCTATTCTGGACCGGCAGTTAATACTGCAGCTATCTTTATCTCCGCTGCCATACTGGGAAAAATCGGCTGGGCTCGGTCACTTTCTGCGGTGATAGTGGCTTTTGTGATTGGGTTGATAATGGACTTCGGTTTTGGGAAATCACAGATGCACCAGACGAAGGAAAAGAAAATGAAAGCCACTTCCTCTTTGGGAATTCCCTGGAAGGGACTATTGGTTATTTTTCTTCTCGTTGCAATCTATATGGTGAGGCTAAATCTATTTAAAGGAATATTGCTCGTAGCAGCTTTTCTTTTGGGGTATGTTTTATTTGGCAAAGAAGAGCGCAGGAGTTGGTATCAGGAATCCTGGAGCTTGTTCAAACAAATTTTTCCCATATTATTGATAGGAGTGTTCATTGCTTCGGGGCTAAGGGCTTTTGTTCCTCCTTCTCTCATTGTAAAACTCTTTGGAAGAGAGAGCTTTGTTTCCAATATGTTTTCCTCGGTTATTGGTGCAATTTTTTATTTTAGTACTCTTACCGAAGTTCCTATAACCCGAAGCTTTATCGAGATGGGAATGAGCTCTGGCTCAGCTATTGCCTTTCTTTTAGCGGGTCCAGCATTGAGCCTCCCCAGTATGATTACCATTAACCGGGTTATGGGGTGGAAAAGAGGGTTAAGTTATATTGGATTGGTAATTTTACTTTCCGCTATTTCTGGTTCAGTATATGAATTTATATTTTAATTTGGGAGGTAAAAATAATGAAAGTTCAAGTTCTGGGCGCAGGTTGTAAAAAATGCAATTTACTCTATCAAAATCTGAAATCATTTGTAGAAAAGAACAGCCTGAATGCTGAAGTAGAGTATACCGATGACTTGGATAAACTGATGGAAGCTGGAGTCATTATGCCCCCAGCAGTATTTATCGACGGAGTCAAGAAAAGTGAAGGGAAAATTCCCACCGAAGCTCAATTTAGAGAATGGTTTCAAGTAAAATAAAAGCCACCGAAGCAGGGAGATTCCCGCTGTATTTAACTCTGTACCAAAAAGGGGTAGAGCGAAGCTGGTTAGTTTTTTGGGGCCATAGAAACGCCTTAAGATTTTGTCAAATACTTTAGTAAAAAACAAGGAGAAGAGATTATGAAAATTGCTGTCTTTTCTGATATCCATTCCAACATAGAGGCACTTCGAGCTGTTATGTTAGATATTGAGACTCAAAAACCAGATCATCTTATATGTTTGGGAGATTTAGTAGGGTATGCTCCTTTTCCTAACGAGGTTATAGCGGCGGTACGTTCTCTTGATATTCCGGTGGTTATGGGAAATTATGACCAGGGAGTAGGAAATGACTTAAACGACTGCGGTTGTGCTTATAAAACTGACGAAGAAAGAACATTGGGTAATATTTCTCTGGAATGGACTAAAAAAGTGACTACTCTAGAGAATAAAACCTATTTAAAAAATCTCCTCCCTCGATATCAGATGACTGTCGGAGACTATCAGATACTCTTTGTTCACGGTAGTCCTCGCCGGATTAACGAATATCTTTTTCCCGAACGTCCTGACAAGAGTCTTCTTCACGTGATGATGAACGAGGTTGCCAACGTTCTTTTATTTGGCCATACTCACCGGTCTTTTTACCGTATGGTTCAGAATACCTGGTTTATTAACGATGGGAGCGTAGGACGCCCCAAAGATGGAGATTGGAGAGCAGGATGGGTGTTGCTTACTATAGAGGAAAACCATTCCCTCAGGGTTGACTTTAGACGTTGTGAGTATGATTTGGAATCTCTTAAAGTAGCCTATCAAAACTCTCATCTTCCTCAAAAGTTTTACTATGACCTTCTTCCCGCTAAATGATAAGGAGGAAAAGAGAACCGAGAAAAAGGAAAGTACTGTCTCTTGTGGTTATAGCCGGTTTTGGGAGATACTATAAAGTCAAGAGTTGTTATCTCCCAATGGTAGTTTTTCCGACGACGAGCATAACTCTCTCTATGCCTCTACCTTCAGCACGGCAGAGGCTTTGATTTTACTCTCTTTCAATAATTGTAAAACGTGATTAGCATCGGTAAGAGGAAAAACTTCAGTTTTTACCTCCAGATGATATTTTTGAGCAAAATCTAAAAGTTCCCGAATATCCTGACGGGTGCTATTGGCTACGCTTTTTATGCTTCGCTCCCAGTAAATTAGAGAATAAGGAATCTCCGGTAAGGGGGTGGAATAAATCCCGGCCATAATTACCGCTCCTCCTCGCTCCAGATAAAGAAGGGCATTTTTGACTAAATTACCGGAAGGGGCAAATATGATAGCGGAGGTTAAAGGGTGAGGAGGGTAGTCCTCTGCTTTGCCTACGAAAGAAGCTCCTAGGTCTCGAGCCAAATTTTGATGCTCTAAGCTTCGGGTAAAAACAAATATTTCCACTCCCTCTATTTTTGCCATTTGAGCTACGAGATGGGCGGAAGAGCCAAATCCAAAAATACCCAGGGTATCTCCTTTTTTTACTCCGCTCATCCGATAAGCTCGATAGCCAATCACTCCCCCACAGAGAAGAGGAGCTAATTCTTCCTCTTCATACCCCTTGGGTAGTTTATACACTGCCTCTTGAGATGTAGCTACGTACTCGGCATAACCTCCTGGAACATCGTATCCAGTAAAAAGGGCACTCTCGCATAAATTTTCTCTTCCTTCTCGACAGAATTGACATTTTCCGCACACCCGGTTTAGCCAAGGAACCCCTACCAATTCTCCCGGTAATAGGTCTTTTACTTTTTCTCCCACTGCTTCTACCACTCCCACTATTTGGTGCCCAGGAACAAGAGGTAAAAGATGAGAGGGAATCTCCCCTTCTACAATGTGTAAGTCAGTATGACAAACTCCGCAGGCTTTAACTCGAATTAAAACTTCCTCTTCACCGATTTGAGGAAGAGGAAGTTCGCAAAGCAAAAGAGGGTTCGTCTCTACAAGCGCTGGTTTTCCTAATACTAAAGCTTTCATTGTTTTCTCTCTTTGAACCATTTCCAAGTGTAGCTAATACCTTCTTCTAAAGATACAGAAGGAGTCCATCTTAAGGTTTCTCTGGCTTTTTCTGAAGAAAGAGCAATGCGGTTTATTTCTCCCTTTCTTTCTTCATCAAATATTACCAGGAAATCTTTTCCACTAACTTTTTTCAAAATTTCTACCAAATCCAAAACGCTGGTCTCATTTCCTATTCCTAAATTATATATCCCTGAAGCAGAAAGGGCTAAGAGATTGGCTTGGGCTATGTCTTTTACATAAACGTAATCTCTGGTTTTGCGTCCATCACCAAAAATAATACAAGGTTCACCCCTAAGTATCCGAGATATAAAAATAGCTATAACCCCTGCTTCTCCTTGAGGATCCTGGCGAGGACCATAGACGTTACCATAGCGTAGAGCCACAAAATCCAAACCTTGCACTTTATTGTAATAGTTAAGATATAACTCTACCGAACGCTTGGCCACTCCATAGGGAGAAAGAGGAAGTGCAGGCACATCTTCTCGAACAGGAAGAGTTTCTACTTCTCCATAAATAGCCCCTCCTGTAGAGGCAAAGATAAATTTTTTAACCTGATATTTTACGCTTAATTCCAAAAGAGAAATGCTTCCCAAGATATTCACTCGGGCATCAAAAAGGGGCTCTTCTGTGGAACGACGCAAATTTATTTGAGCAGCGTGATGGTTGACATAGTCTGGTTTTTCTCGAAAAAATATTTCCTCCATATCCTCCTTTGAGGTTACATCTCTTTCGTAAAAAGTAACTCCGGGAGGGAGGTTTTCTCTTTTACCAGTAGAGAGATTATCCACTACTACGACTTCTAAACCCGAAGCGAGATAGCTTTCTGCTATATGAGAACCGATAAAACCTGCTCCGCCACTTATAAGTACTTTAGCCACTTTATTCCTCCTCTTTTCTCTTTTAAAACAAAGACCACTGAGGGAGAGAAAGCGTCTCCCTCAGTGGGGGAAAAGATCCTCACAGTTCTTTTTATTCTGGCTCTCCTGGCCAGGGACCAGCTACCCCTTCTACTGCCCACTCCATAGTGATTAAATCTTCAAGAGAAAGACGAACTGAAGAAGGAACACGTATATTCCCCTGGCGGTCTTTTATTGGTCCAGTAAAAGGACTAAAAGCATATTCGGGGTCAGCCATAGCTGCTTCCAACTTAAAAACTAAATCATAAACGCTTATATTTCCATATACTGGGTCATCTACCATATAACTCTTTAAAGTTTCTTCATATACTGGGTTGATGGGCACACCAAAGTCAGCTCCCAACTCTACTGCCCCATCGTTCAGGAGCCACCAGTAATCAAGGTTATCTAAATTCTGGTTGGTATAAAGTCCCGCATATACCTTAGCGAAAAAGTCGAGATAAATTGCTTCCCAGTGTACTAATTGCCCAGAAACGAGATGGTTAGGTGCATAAGATAGCATAGGCGAATAGTGACCAAAGCTGGGAAGTCCTTTCTCCTCAGCCACTTGAACTACGCTGGCTGAATCTTCAGTAAAAGCCAGAACATCTACTCCCTCGGCCACCAGAGCTTCAGCTGCTTCTTTAGCTCCTTGAGGGTCATACCAGGCACTCTGTAACCACCGCACATTGACTTCTGCTTGAGGATTTACTCGACGCACTCCTAAGGTGAAGGCGTTGATATGTCTTTTTAACTCAGGAGTAGGGAAAGTTCCTACGTATCCAATTTTTCCCGATTTAGTCAGTGCGCCAGCCATAATTCCATTCAAATAATACACTTGATGGAAATCAGCCATGTAAGTAGCTAAATTGGGAGCTCGTTTAAATCCTGAACAGTGAAAGAAAATTTTATCTGGATATCTTTTCGCTGCATTGACTGTTCCATCCATAAAACCAAAACTTGTAGTTACCACTACATCCACTTTTTCTTGGTTAACAAGACGATCAATAATTCCTTCTACTTCTCCTTCTGGAACTGCTTCTACGTATATGGTATCTAACCAGGGATAGGTCTCTTCTAATACCTGACGAGCTTGTTCGTGAGCATGGCTCCAGCCTAAATCACCGATTGGTCCCACATAGATAAATCCTGCTTTTAACTTAGCTTCCTGAGAAAACGCTACTCCTCCCAAAAGGAAAGAGCAAAGAATTACCATTACTAACACTACTCTTTTGTTCATAGAAACACCTCCTGACCAAAATGATTATCTGAACTACAACTTATTTCTTGCTCTCTTACTCTCCACTGAGTAAATCGGGGGCAACGCCCCCTCACTGCTTATTTATTTCAAAAGAGAGTGAGCTTGAGCTAAAAGATTTTCCAGGCTGATACCTAATTTTTCTAATACTACTTTGCCCGGAGCAGAAGCGCCGAAACGATCAATTCCAATGACCCTACCCTCTTCTCCTACATATTTATACCACCCCAGTGTTGCTCCCGCTTCAATGGCTATTCGTTTTTTCACTTCTGGGGGGAGAATTTCCCGGCGATAGGCTTCAGGTTGTTCTTCGAATAACTCAAAAGAGGGCATACTTACCACCCGCACCTTAATCCCTTCGGAAGTAAGTTTCTCGTAAGCCTCTAAAGCCAAACCTACCTCTGAGCCTGTGGCAACGATAATGAGTTGGGGTAAATGGGGTGCGCAATCAGCAATGATGTAAGCTCCTTTTCTTAACCCTTCCGCTTTTCCATATTTATTTCTATCAATCACGGGTACGTTTTGACGAGTCAAAATGAGAGCTACTGGCCCTTCTTTTCTTTCTATGGCTACTTTCCATGCCTCACGGGTTTCATTGGCATCAGCCGGTCGAATGCAGACCAAATTAGGCATTGCCCTAAGGCTCATCAGTTGTTCTACTGGTTGGTGCGTTGGACCATCTTCTCCTAAAGCTACTGAATCATGAGTCCACACATAAATGACTTTGCAGTGAGAAAGAGCAGCCACTCGAACCGCCGGTCTCATATAATCAGAAAATACAAAAAATGTTGCTCCGAAAGGAATGAGCCCTCCATGAATGGCGATACCATTTAAAATAGCTCCCATAGCATGCTCTCGTACTCCAAAGGCAATGTTTCTTCCCTCATACCCCAGAGGTCCTTCTACTAAACCCGGGGTTCCAGGCAAACACGAACCAGGCGCTTGAAAACTACCTTTTCCTTTTAAAGTCGTGCTGGTAGAAGGGTCTAAATCTGCCGAGCCACCGATGAGAGAAGGAATTTTATCTGCCAGAGCATTAAGGATTTTCCCTCCCGCCGAGCGAGTGGCAATACTCCCTGAGGTGGGGTCAAAAACAGGAAGGTCTTTATCCCAACCAGGAGGAAGTTCTCCTTTTATAAGTGCGCTTAGCTCTTGAGCTAATTCAGGAAACTCTCGGGCATAGGCAGAGAAAAGATTATTCCACTCTTTTTCCTGCTCTGCGCCTTCTTTTACTATCTCTCGCATATGATTTAAAACTTCTTCTGGAACGTAGAAATCCTGGTCTAATGGCCACTCAAAAAACTTTCGTGTTTCTACCACCTCTTCTGGCTTGAGAGGTGAGCCATGAACTTCAAAGCTATCTTGCTTGGGACTTCCATACCCAATGTGAGTGGAAACCATTATAAGAGAAGGATGGTTTTTATCTTCTTGTGCTTCTTGAATTGCCTGGGTGAGTTCTTCCAAGTTATTCCCATCTTTTACTTCCAGCACTTGCCATCCATAGGCTTCAAAGTGCATTTTTATATTTTCAGTAAAACAAACTGCCGTCTTCCCCGAAAGACTCACCTGGTTATTATCAAAGAGGTAAATCAGTTTTCCCAGCTTTAAGTGTCCAGCTAAAGAGGCAGCCTCCTGCGCTACTCCTTCCATTAAATCCCCGTCACTAACCAGAGCATAAGTATAGTGGTCAACAACCGGAAATCCAGGGCGATTGTACCGAGCAGCAAGATGGGCTTCAGCAATTGCCACTCCCACCCCGGTTGCGAAACCTTGCCCTAAAGGGCCAGTGGTAGTTTCTATACCACAATCCATACACCGCTCCGGATGGCCAGGAGTATGGCTTTCCCACTGGCGGAAATTTTTCAGTTCCTCCATACTCATTTTTTCGTATCCGCTCAAGTACAGAAGAGTATAAAGCAAAGCTGAACCATGACCCGCAGAAAGAATAAAACGGTCTCGATTAAACCACCGGGGATTTTGAGGATTATGTCTCATAATCTGTCGGAAAAGCACGTAACCCAAGGGGGCAGCCCCCAGAGGTAAGCCGGGATGTCCCGATTTTGCCTTTTGCACCGTATCTAAAGCCAGCATACGAATGGTTTTAACCGCTAACTGTTCGATAGAGGTTTTCATTTTTTCACTCCTTTCTTAATTTTTCATTGTTATCCTGATTTTCCTCGTTCATAAGGTTTGCCTAAACTTCCCGGAACGCCAATCTTTTTCCGAAAAGCAAGGCGAGAAACAAATACCAAAGCTATCACCGGGAAAAGATAAGGTAAAGAATTTAAAAATTCTGGAGCTACAAACACTTGTAAACGAAAAGCTAAGTGAAACAGCGCCCCAAAAAGATAAGCACCAAGAGGTGCATAAATAGGATTCCAAAAAGAGAAAATAGTTAATGCTACCGCTAACCAGCCCATCCCTTGAGTCATACCCGAAGACCAGGTAGGGCGATAAGCAATGGAAATATAAGCTCCTCCCAGCCCGGCCATAATTCCTCCCCAAAGAACTGCTAAGTAGCGTACTTTCCATACATTTATTCCCAAAGCATCACAAGCAGAGGGGTTTTCTCCGCAGGAGCGCAAAAAAAGGCCTGGTTTGGTTTTAAACAGAAAAAACCACATCACCAAAGCCAGAATAATACTCACCACCACTAAGAGATTGCTATCTTTAAAAAGAAGATCCAGTCCTCCAGGTAGCGAAGACAAAAAATCTCCTGAAAAAGACTTTATAGGTGAAGTCAGCACTTTACCTTCCCAGCTCCTCCCTAAAGTTTCAGCAATTCCTGTTCCCAACATAGTAAGAGCCAATCCTGATACTGTTTGATTAGCACGAAGAGTGATGCTAGAAAAAGCATGGATTAAAGAGAAAAGTCCTCCCACTATGGCCCCCACCACAATTCCCAACCAGGGATTAGAAGTGGCATAGGCCACGACGAAAGAAGAAAAAGCTCCTATCATCATCATTCCTTCTATCCCCAAATTTAAAACCCCTGCTCGCTCGACATAAATTTCTCCCAGGGTAGCCAAAAGAAGAGGGGTGCCATAAGCCAGGGCTCTATTTAGAGTTCCTAAAATAAGCTCAAGAACCATTTTTCTCTACCTCTTTCTTATCCCTCCATATAATACGATATCGACTCAAGTGTTCAGTAGAAATAAGAAAAAAGAGAATAAGTCCATTAAATACCGATACTACCTGAAAAGGAATGCCCAGAGACACCCGGAGGGCATCTCCTCCAGAGAGAAGAGCTCCAAACAAAAAAGAAGTCAAAATTACAGCCAGGGGATTAGCTCGAGCTAACCAAGCCACGATTATCGCTGTGTACCCGTAGCCCAAGGAGATATGGTCCGGGTGTCTCAAGAGATGATGGATACCAGCCACTTCTCCTACTCCCGCAAATCCGGAGAGTCCTCCAGAGAGAAACATAGTGAAAAGGATAATTTTTTCCTCGTTTATTCCCAGGAATCTTGCCGTTTCGGGACTGCTGCCTACAATGCGGAGTTCAAAACCCAAAGCGCTTTTTTTGAGAAAAAAATAACCTCCTATAGCTAGGGCTATACCTACTAAAAGAGTAAAATAAGGAACTCTAGTTATCCCCATAGTCTTCAGCCAAGCTGCTTCAGGGAAAGTATCGGTATAAGTAAAACCCCGCACTCCCTTGCCTTTCCAGGGACCGGCAATCAAGTAGAGAACTAAATTAAAAGCTACATAATTGAGCATAAGAGTAGAAAGAACTTCATTCACGGCAAAACGAGTTTTGAAAATAGCAGGAATTAGTGCCCATCCTGCTCCAGCTAAAAAGCCTAAGATAAACATAGCCGGAAGTAAAAGAAAAGAAGGTAATCCAGAAAAAAGAGCCACCCAAGTAGCAGCTACAGCTCCCAGAAGGATTTGCCCTTCTGCTCCAATATTGAGCACTTGAGCCCGAAAAGCTAAGGATAGCCCCTCCCCTACCAAAAGTAGAGGGATAGTTCGTTTCAGGGTTTCAGAAAAAGCATACCAGCTCCCCAAAGAGCCCCGAAAAAAAGTTTGATAACCTACCCCGGGAGAAATATGGTAAAACAAAAAAATAACTCCACCGCAGGCAAAGGCAAGAATAATAGCTAAAAGGGAGGAAAAAACAGTAGATGAAAGAGTTGGTTGCAATGATAACTCGACATGAAACTGAGTAAGTTTTTTTCTATCCACCTACCCCTTCACTCCTCCCATCCCCAAGCCGATTTCTCGCCTATCTTCTTCTGTCCAATGTTCCTTTTCTTTTTCTCCCACGATTTCTCCTTTAAACATAATTACTATCCTATTGGATAGTTTTAAGAGTTCGTCTAAATCTCCAGAAATTAGCAAAATTCCTGCCCCTTTTTCTTGAGCTTGTATCAATAATTTATGAATGGCCTCTACGCCAGAAACATCTAACCCAGCAGTGGGGTTAGAAGCCACTACTAATTTTGGTTTCTGCTCCAGCTCTCGGGCAATAATTACTCTCTGGCGATTTCCTCCAGAAAGGAGTCGTACTGGAATATCGGAAAGAGGAGGGTTAATTTGGTAATGGGAAATCAATTTCTCGCTATAAGCCTCTGCTTTTTCCCAATCCACCCAAAAGCCTTGAGAAAAAGGGGGCTGATAGTAACCTCGCAATAAGAGATTTTCTGCTACACTCATCTCTCCCACTAACCCCAGATTTCGCTCTTCAGGGATATAAGCTACTCCTAAAGAAGCAATATCCCGGGGCAGAAGATTGGTAATTTCTTTATCTTCTAAAAAGATGCGTCCCCCTGTAACTTCACGGAGGCCTACTATCACCTCTGCTAATTCTTTCTGCCCATTCCCTGCTATTCCTGCCACTCCTACAATTTCTCCTTCTCTAACAGAAAGGGAAAGGTTTAGGAGAGCAGGAAAATCTCTATCTCCCATAGCTGAAACGTCTTGCAGTTGAAGAACGATTCTGTTTGATAAAGTTTTACGGGGAACCACAGAAACAACTTCCTTTCCCACTGTCATTCGAGCTAATTCTTCTAGAGAAACCTGAGAAGGAAGAATGGTAGAAACTACCCTTCCCTTCCGCATTACTGTTACCGCATCAGCAATCTCTTTAACCTCGTTAAGTTTGTGAGTGATAAAAATGCAAGTTTTGCCTTCTTCCTTCATTGCTCGAAGAGTAGCAAACAACTCCTCTGCTTCTTGAGGAGTTAAAACTGAAGTAGGCTCATCCAAAATGAGAATACTGGCTTTGCGGTAAAGAGCTTTGAGAATTTCAACTTTTTGTTTCTCACCTGCTGAAAGTTGCCAAACGCGAGCTCGAGGGTCTACTTTTAAACCATATTTTTCTGAGAGAGCCCTAATCTCAGCTTCAGATTTTTCTGCAGGGAAGAAAAAAGAGGTTGACATTAGCCCCAAAATAATATTTTCAGCAACCGTGTGAGTAGGGATAAGTTTAAAGTGTTGATGGACCATTCCGATCCCTAAGTTTATGGCCTCTCGAGGAGAAGAAATTTTAACCGGCTTTCCCTGGATGATGATTTCCCCTCCATCAGGGGAGAAAAGCCCATAGAAAATATTCATTAGTGTTGTCTTTCCTGCTCCATTTTCTCCCAGTAAGGCATGAACAGTACCTTTTTTAACCTCAAAAGACACCCGATCATTAGCTAAAATGTCAGGAGGAAAACGCTTGGTGATGGAGCGAAAAGCAACTTCTACTGGTTTTTGTTCCCAACTGTTTTCTGCATCCAGCATATATTAATTCATCTCCCTACAGGATTATACTCTTTCACCTCTCCATCAGGTATTATACACTCTCCCCAAAATAGAAAAAGAAGGATTTGGGTTTATTTCTAAAAATTGTTTAGAAAAATATCCCAACCACCTCTCATAAAAAAGGGGCTGGGATATTTTAGATTCTGGCAACTCATTCCCCAGTCGCAGTGGTAGGACCGCGCCGGATTCTCATCGAGCTTCCCTATCAAGATTATATTGTGAACTTTACTCCACTCAAAGTAGAAACTATCCAGCCTTGAGCGTTATTGTATTCTTCAGCTGGAACTACTACCACGATAAGGAGTGTAGTCCCTTCATAAGTGGTCACTACCGAGGCAAAATTCTTTCCTGTATCAGGATTGGTGGAAGAATATACCGAAATTGTTCCTTTCTTTCCCTGCGCTTCTATATTCACTGTTCCTTGAGGGGCCTTTCCTGCAACTATTTGAGAGATAATATTCTGCAACCCCGTTTGGTCAGGAAACTGGAGAATAGTAATTTGCCCTCCCTGGGAGGTTTGATAAATTGCCCCACCTTCTACTGTCTGAGCAATTGTGCTTCCGGCAGGGAGAGGAACGGTAAATTCTCCTTCTGGGTCACAGTAGGTATCAGGAGGACAAGGAGTAGCTGAAGTAATGGAAAGAGAAGGAAGAGCTGATGTGGCAGAAGGAGAAGGAGCATGAA